>CAZJJF010000397.1:0-3728 GCA_964546245.1 uncultured Anaerolineales bacterium | reverse complement strand
AGGCCTCGGC
Organism: uncultured Anaerolineales bacterium; assembly: GCA_964546245.1. Taxonomy (GTDB): domain Bacteria; phylum Chloroflexota; class Anaerolineae; order Epilineales; family JAHCIE01; genus JAHCIE01. The sequence goes on along the minus strand of CAZJJF010000397.1, from coordinate 3,718 downwards.
CAGCGCCAGCAGCGCCTGACGGTCTATCTCCGACGTCACCAGTGTGCGGTCGAAGGCGGCCACCAGTTGGCCCTCGTGGCGGCGTGTGCGACCCAACTCCAGGCGGGTCATCAGCCGCCCTTTGGCGCTGCGGCTGCCGTGCGCGGCCTGCTCGAACAGGTAGCTGATGCAGTCGACGCTGTCCCACACCACGGCCGGCCGCCGGGTCGCGCCGCGCCGCGCCAGCACATCCAGGCCGTAGCGCGCCCCGCGCAGATGCTCGACGTGAACCACGTCGAAGGTCTGGCGCGACAGCGCGGCGTCGATGTCAGCAGCCAACGACGGCTCCCAGCAAAAGGCCGACTGGAGCGGCGCGCCCGTGGGCAGCGCGCCCGCGCAGTTGAGCGCGGAGCGGTGGCGGGTCAGCCGCCGGGCAATGATGCGAATACCCTCGCTCCCCAGGCGTGTCAGGTCGGCGCGCTCATCCTCGGTGGACCACAGCGCGGCGAGCGTCACCGCGTGACCGCGCCGCGCCAGGCCGCGCAGCAACTGATACGACCGCACGCGAATGAGATTGGGCGTATAGGGAACAACGAAGAGGATGTTCATGCGCGACTCGCTGTAGAGGGTATCGCAACACCGACGGCGGTCGGCCGCGTGAGATCCCTGTAGATTGTGTCCCACGCCCCATACGCGGTATGCCAGTTGTACTGGCCTTCGACCGTGGCGCGACCGGCAGCTGCTATCTGCGCTGCCCTCTGCGGCTCGCGCAACAGATCCAGCACGGCGGCGGCAAGCGCGTCGGGGCTGTCGGCGACAAGGGCGTTCACTCCGTCGTGCACGTCGATGCCCTCCCCGCCGATGGTCGTGGTGACCAGGGGCAAGCCCCACAGCCAGGCGTCCAGAATCTTGACGCGCATGCCGCCGCCCGCGTGCAGCGGCACGATGAAAGCGGCCGTTTCTTCCAGGTAGGGGCGCGGGTCGCCAACGTAGCCGGTGACCTCGACGTGCGACCCGCTCAGCTCGATCAGCTCTTGGGGCGGATTCTTGCCGATCACTGTCAGAACGGCCTCTGGCGCTTGCGCCTGGACCTGCGGCCAGACTTCGCGGGCAAACCATGCCATGCCCTCAGCATTGGGCGGCCAATGCAAACCGCCGAGGAATGTCACGCGATGCGCGTCCTGACGATGCGGGAGCGGTGGTTGGTTGTGCGGATCGACGCAGATGGGGATGATGGTCGATGGCGCGCTTACCGCCGGCAGGGCGGTGCGGTCTTCCCGCGTCACCCAGGCGACGTGATCGAAGCGGCCGCAGACCTCACCTTCGTAGCGCAGCAGCTTGCGCGCTTCCAGTTCCAGCACCCGCCGCTTGAATATGTTGCTCTCGTCGTGGGCGAGACGGCGGGGAATCTGAAAGACCGCGTTGTGCTGGTCCAGCACGAGGGCAGGGCGGCGATGAGGCGGGGCGGCGTCGCGCGCCAGCAGCGCGTAGGGCGCCATCCACAGCTGGTCAGCGTGAACGGCGTCGAACTCGCTGCTGCCCATCAATTGCCGCACTCGTGCCGCCATCTCCGGCACGGTGTCCCGCGCGATGAGGAAAGGCGTGTTGGCCCCCAGGCTCCGCGCCAGGTGCTGGGCATCCCTAAGGCGCGACCGTCGCATCCGCACCGTATGCACGGCGTCGCAGAAGGTGCGCAGGTGGTCCAGCGCGCCGGGTCGGTCCGTCTCGCGCACGAAGGACAGCAGAGTTACACGATGACCCTGGGCGAGATGGCGCAGTACGTAGTAGGCCCGCGTCTTGGGGCCTGCGTCCAGGGGATAGGGCAGAACCTGGGTCAGGAAAAGAAGGTTCATAGTCAGGCTATCTTCCGCATTTCGACAGCGTAGCCGTACACGTCGAGTGTCATGCGGGCGGCTCGCTCCCACGAGAAGTCCTTGACACGCCGTAGCCCTCGGTCGCGCAGCTCTGCCTGGAGGTGCGGATTCTCTAGCACGCGGGCGATTTGCCCGGCAATCGCTTCGGGTTCGTCCGGCGCGACCAGTAGCGCAGCATCTCCTGTCACCTCAGGCAGCGAGGTGGTATTCGAGGCGATCAGGGGGGCGCCGCAGGCCATCGCTTCGAGGGCAGGCAGGCCAAAGCCCTCCGCGAATGACGGGAAGACGAAGACCTCAGCCGCATTGTAGAGCTGCGCGAGGGCGGCAGTGGAGGGTTTTCGCACCACCACAATGCGCCCCTCTAGCTCGTGAGCCGCAATGGCCTGCGCCAGGTGTTCTTCCAGGCGGTCGTGGTTGAGGACCAGCACGAGTCGATAGCGCTGGCGGAGTTCGGGCGTCAACATCCGGTAGGCTTTCAGTAAGCCATGCAGATTCTTGCGCGGATCGGCTGAGCCAAGCCCCAGGATATACGCACCGTGGATGGCGAACTCCCTGGCGACGGCGGCTCTGGCCTCGGCGCGATCCAGCAGTCTGAAGAGGGGTGAATAGCCTGAGGGGATGACAAACAGTTTGCGCTCATCCAGGCCGTAGTAGTTCAGAATCTGACGGCGCGAGTGATGGGAGACGGTGATGATGGCTGCAAAGCGGCGTGGTGGTATCGACATCGACAGTGTGGAGTACGAGGCGATGAAGAATTGACGCCACTCGCGGCTGGCGAGTATGACAGGCGGCTTGGGCCGCTGTAGCACGGGAATCAGGTCGTGGATGGTGACGACAGAGGATCGAGGCGCCCACACAGGCCCGCTGTTGCAGGGAAAGTGCATCACATCCAGGCAGCCCTGGCGACTGCGGCGTGGTAGGGTAACTTGCTCGCGCCAGCCAACGGCGGCCATGCCCTGGTCGCTCTGGACGATCTCCATCTCGAAGTTGGCCGCCAGCGCGAAGGGTGGCTGGTAGGGGCGGTCGACGAACAGCCGGAATTGGTGCGTCCCGCCGATGGCAGCCAATCCCTGAATCAGTCCTTCCGTATAGGTCTTGAAGCCTCCATATTGAGGATGCGAGGCTGCACGCGCGTCGATGCCAATGAGCATGGATTCCTATTAGCTCCTTCAGGAGAGGCAGGGTCTGAGAGCGACACGGCGGGAGCGCGCTCTACTCTGGCAAGGGATGCGCTCGAATCTGGCGCAGGCGGCGCTCCCGCTCCTTGCGCATCTCCAGGGCCTGGCGCGCCTGGGGACGGTGGGGAAGAGCGGCCAGGGCAGTCCACAGCGAGAGGCGAAGGCTGGCCATCACTCGGACGAGGGCGCTGAAGCGGCGGGCGGCGCGCAGGCCATAGGCCTTGCCAAAGAATCGTACTTTGCTGGCATAGAGTCGGTAGTAGCTGGGCGCTGAAACCTGACGGGTGCTGGCCCCACCGTGGTGAATCACAGCCGCGTCGGGGACGTACCATACCTCCCAGCCGGCCTGCCAGAAGCGCCAGCACCAGTCAGTCTCCTCGCTGTAGAGAAAGTAGCCCTCGTCCATCAAACCGACGCTCGCCAGCGCACTGGCCCGCACGAGCATGGCGGCTCCCCCGACCCAATCGACGGGCCGCGCCGCCTCGTTGGGGCGTGGGCGCGGGCTGGGCGCGTAGGGGCCGATGAGAATACGCGAGGCCCCGGTCATGAGGAATAATTCCGTGGCGAGGCTGGGAAAGTTGGCATACGACGCCTGGAAGCTGCCATCGGGGTTGAGCAGCTTCGCGCCTAGCGCGCCGACCTTTGGCTGCGCGTAGCCAACGACACGCTGACCGCGACGCACCGAAC
>CAZJJF010000396.1:1973-3729 GCA_964546245.1 uncultured Anaerolineales bacterium | reverse complement strand
AATCGAAGTATAGGCACGGGCAAGGCGTTGTCAAAAACCGAAATGGATTCTATCATTCGCGATAGCGCAATCAGTATAGGCTGACTAGGCAAAGGAGATGGCGATGATGGACACCGACAGCCTTCTGACCAGCCCCAAACTGGAAGCCTTGCGGCAGGCCGTGGACGCCGGCAATCCTGCCGCCCTGGATGCCTTCTGGCACGAGGTTGGCCGACAAGGCACACCCTTGATCGAGCCTATCGCCGGCGACGAAAAGTACTCGCTCGTGACCTTTGTCTGGCGTGCGGCCGACGAAGACCAGGATGTTGCGATGGTGAACAACTTCAGCGGACCGATGGGCGCTGCCGAGGCAATGGCTCTCATGCCAGGAACCGATCTCTGGTACAAGACCTACAAGTTGCCCAACGATACCCGCGAGTCGTACCAATTCGCAGTGGCGGGCCAAAACGTCGTCGATCCGTTCAACCCGCGCCAGTATGTGTTTCCGGACGACCCCGAACTGGGATTCGCCGGCTGGATCTCCTCGGTGGTTGAACTGCCGGACGCCCCGCCAGAGCCGTGGAGCATACCCCGGCCGGGTACGCCGGGCGGTGAGGTCACGCTACACCGCATACGTAGCGTATTTCTCGATAGGGAGTACCGGGTGTGGGTGTATACCCCGCCGGGCTACACCTCGGATGGCGCGGCCTACGGCTTTCTCCTCGTGCTGGATGGCTGGTTCTACATTCAACTCATTCCCACGCCCATCATTCTTGACAACCTGCTCGCGGACGGTCGGCTGCCACCGCTGGTCGCTATCATGGTTAGCTCGCCAATGGATCCAACGCGACAGCGCGATCTGGCCTGCTATCCGCCCTTTGTCGACTTCGTGACGCAGGAGTTGCTCCCCTGGGCGCGTGCGACGTATCATCTGACCCAGGACCCGACGCAGACCTGCGTGGTGGGTGCGAGTCTCGGTGGGCTAATGGCCGCCTACCTGGGCTTCAAGCACTCCTCACTGTTTGGGCAGGTTCTGTCCCAAGCTGGCGCGTTCAGTTGGAAGCCGGAGGGTGAAAGCGAGTATGACTGGCTGCCGCGTCAGTATGACGCCAGCCCGCGGCTGCCGTTGCGTTTCTACCTGGAAGCAGGTCTGTTTGAAACCGCCCTCCAGACGGGCTTCGGCGGCGCTCAGGATTTCCTCGCGGCCACCCGGCGCATGCGCGACGTGCTGCGCGCCAAAGGCTACGAAGTTCAGCATCGAGAGTTCAGCACGGGCCACAATCCATTGAACTGGAAGGGCACACTGGCCACCGGCTTGCTGGCGCTGTGGAAGGAGGGCGCGAACGAGAAGGATGAGTAAGACTCGCTCGCGGCCAGATGCCCTGCTTCCTGGGTATGCCCAACTGCGATTAGGCGCGGCGGTTTGGGCAAGCTACGCGTTGCGCCGTCACATCGAGCCGCTAACCTTCGCATGCAAGATACCCTAGCCCGCGAGGCCGCCGCGCGCGGCCTCCCCCTCAGCGATGACCAACTCGCTCACTTCGAAGCCTACTACGACCTGCTCCTCGAGTGGAGCGCGCGCTTCAATCTGACGCGCATAACGGACTATGAGGCGGTCCAGGGGCAGCACTACCGCATCGTGGTGCGCAACCACCTGGACCGGCGCGTCGGCCTCGTGATCGCCGTGGATGGCCGCAACATCATCAGCGGGCAGCAGTCCTGGCTCAGGCCCACGGAGCGCATGTACGTCCTGGGCCCCTACGAGTCCCAGTCCTAC
>CAZJJF010000396.1:0-1963 GCA_964546245.1 uncultured Anaerolineales bacterium | reverse complement strand
CGGGGGCGAAGGTCATCGACGTGGGGACGGGGGCGGGGCTGCCGGGGCTGGCCCTCAAGATCGCTCGCCCCGACCTGGCCGTCGTCCTGACCGACAGCGTCGCCAAGAAGGCGCAGTTCGTCGATCATGTGATTCGGACGTTGGGTCTGACCGGCGCGCGGGCCGTCCACGCCCGCGCCGAGGACCTGGGCCGCGACGGCGCGTACCGCGACGGCTTCGATGTCGCGGTGGCGAGGGCGGTGGCCGACCTGCCCGTGCTGGCCGAGTACCTGCTGCCCTTCGTCAGGGTAGGCGGCGCGGCCCTGGCGCAGAAGGGAGCGCGGGCCGCCGAGGAGGTCGCGCGGGCGGCGAAGGCGGTGCGCGTGCTGGGTGGCGGCGCGGTGAGTGCGGCCGAGTATCGCCTGCCGGGCCTGGACGAGGCGCGGGCCGTGGTGGTCATGCCGAAGGCGCATCGCACCCCGCCTGCCTACCCGCGCCGGGCGGGCCTGCCCGCGAAGGAACCGATTGGGGGGTGATGCCATCCCCGCAGGGTCAGGCCTCCGTGCCCTGGCTTCCCGGCAATGGGACACGGACGACCACAGACGAGATGGACCTATAGAAGAGCCAGGGACGAGGGCGGCCACGGGGGACCGCCCCTACCCAGAGCGACAATCGAGGACCCATGAGCCAAGACCGATGGACGGCCGTGGACAGCTACTTCGCCGACCTGTTCGTCGCGCCTGACCCCGCCCTGGATGCCGCCTTGCAAGCCTCGGCCGAGGCCGGGCTGCCTGCCATCCACGTCTCGCCTAACCAGGGGCAGCTGCTCACCCTTCTGGCCCGCGCCGTTGGCGCGCGCGCCCTTCTGGAGATCGGCACCCTCGGCGGCTACAGCACCATCTGGCTTGCCCGCGCCCTGCCGCCCAACGGTCGGCTCATTACCCTGGAGGCCAACCCGAAGCACGCCGAGGTCGCCCGCGCCAACATCGCCCGTGCCGGACTGTCCGACCGGGTGGAGGTGCGCGTCGGCCCCGCCCTGGACAGCCTGCCCGGTGTGGCCGCCGAGGGGCGCGCCCCCTTTGACCTGGTGTTCATCGACGCCGATAAGCCGGGCTACGTCGCCTACCTGACGTGGGCGCTCCGCCTGACACGCCCCGGCAGCCTCATCATTGCCGACAACGTTGTGCGCCACGGCGAAGTTGCCAATGCCGACAGCGATGATGACAGCGTGCAGGGGGCGCGGCGCTTCAACGCCGCGTTGGCCGCCGAGCCGCGCGTCCTCGCCACGGGCGTGCAGACAGTCGGCAGCAAGGGCTACGATGGCCTGGCGATGGCCCTGGTCTTGCCACCTCAAGACTGAGGCGATGACGGTTGACAGAAGCTACGGCGGGTGATATAATCTCTCGTAGTGCTACGTCTTGCGATGTCTTGCTCACCTCTGGAGCTTCCTCTATGGCCGGCCGTCGCCCCTCTCCATCCTTCACGGTTGTTCAGGCGCTTATCGTGGCGGCCATTGTCCTCGTCTCCTCGTTCGGTGTCGGTGTGGCGCGGATGGTGTGGACCGAGCATAATCTGCGCCTCCTCGAAGCGGCGGAACAGGCGCACGTCGATGCTCTCACCCAATCCATCGCTGATCTGGAAAAGCAGATTGCCTACGCCAAGACCGATGATTACGTGCGCGACTGGGCGCGCACGGTGGGCAAGCTCATCCAGCCCGGCGAGGTAATGGTTGTGGTCGTTGCCCCCCAGGGTCAGGCGGCGACAACGCCGGTTCGCCCCGCGCCCGCTACCGCCCCAGTGGCGCAGGATGCCGGCGAACCGCGCTGGCGCATCCTCCTGGATCGCTGGTTCGCTCCACCCGCGCCGTAAGGTGATACTAAAGAGACAGCGGGGCTTGCCATGTCGGCAGGCCCCGCTGTCTGCATTCTGACGCCACTACGGCGTCCAGGTAAACTCGTAGACCGCGCTGGTGGGGCTAAGGGCC
>CAZJJF010000395.1:3066-3733 GCA_964546245.1 uncultured Anaerolineales bacterium | reverse complement strand
CTCCCAGGAAGCCGCCCGCGCCGCCAATCATCGCCCCAATCAGACAGCCAAACAACACACCCAGAATGATGATGCCCGCCAGGGCCAGGCTGGACAGGCGGACCCCGCTTTGAGTCGGGGCTGGTTCCATACCTCCTCCTTTGTGGTTAACGCTCCTCAGACACTGCGTCCGGCGGGTCAGTCGCGTGACCCGCCGGCGCTTCTTCCGGCCACTACTCCCTACAACCGCCTACGCAGCGCGCTACAGGCGACGTCACGAGCCAGCAGGCCGCTTGATCAGCTGGACTTGCACCGTTTGCGTCTGCCCGCCGCGCTGGATGTCCATCTTCACCGTCGCACCGACGCCGTAGGTCAGCAGCAGCGCGGATACCGGCGTATCGGGGTTCACGGCAAAACCCTCAATCGAGACAATCACATCGCCCTGCCGCACGCCCGCCTTCGCCGCGCCGCTGTTCGGCTCGACCGAGGCGACGCGCATGCCGCCCGGCGCGCCCTCCAGACTGACGCCCATGTAGGGCCAATCCACGCTCTGCCCGGCGATGAGCTTGTCGGCAACGACACGGGCCACCGCGCTGGGCACGCTAAAGCCCAACCCTTCAGCGGGCGCGCTCGTCCCCTGCCCGCGGACGACCATGGAGTTGATGCCGATCACCTCACCCTTCAGGTT
>CAZJJF010000395.1:0-3056 GCA_964546245.1 uncultured Anaerolineales bacterium | reverse complement strand
TCAGGTTGAGCAGCGGGCCGCCCGAATTGCCGCTGTTGATGGACGCATCATGCTGGATGAGGCCGTTGATGCCCCCCAGGCTGCGATTCGTGGCGCTGACGATGCCGGTCGTCACGCTGTTGGTGTAGCGACCCAGGGCATTGCCGATAGCAATCACACGCTCGCCCGGCTTGAGATTCAAGGAGTCGCCCAGCCTCGCCACCGCCGGCACCGGGTCTTTGACCAGAATCACCGCCAGATCGGCGGTCGGATACGTGCCGACCAGGGTCGCCGTGGAGGTCGCCCCATTGTCGAAGCGAACCTGGAACTGGCGGCCGCCTTCGACCACGTGGTTATTGGTCAGGACGTAGCCCTTCTGGTCGATGATGACGCCAGAGCCTGCCCCCTGACCATTCGTGATCAGCACCACAGCCGGCTTGACCACCTGGACGGCGTTGACCACCGCCTCGTCACCGGCCGGGATGGCCGACGAGCCGGTCGCCGGCACGGCAGGCTGCCTGGCAGATGACGACGGCGCAGTGAGCACGGCGGGGGCCGCGGCTAGCGAGCGGGCAGCGAGGCGTGGTGTGGCCACCCACGCCGCCGCGAAGCCCATCACACCGCCGACGAAACCTGCCACCAGTACCACAGCTAATGCGCCAGCCACTAGGGCGGCGATAAGACTGGTTTTGCGTGCGTTCATAAGATGTCCTCTCTTCTCAGCCAACAACACCAGGGGTGCGGACCGGCGCACCCACCGTGCGCCTGTCACCGGAAAGCATAGAGAGAACACCTGAGCAAATTCTTAACGTGCGTTAAGAGCCAACTAAGGGCCGCGTGAGAAGGGCTTAAGCTCGCCGCGCGGCAACGCCCTCAAGAGGCTCAGGCTCGCGGGCAAGGGACGGCGTCGCCACTGGGAGCCACAGGGTAAAGATCGTGCCTGTGCCCGCCTCGCTGCGCACCTCAAGCCGTCCGCCGTGGGCCTGGGCAATCCATTGGGCGATGGACAGGCCCAACCCTGTGCCGCCCTTCTCGCGCGAACGCGCCTTATCGACGCGATAGAAGCGCTCGAAGACATGCGGCACGTCTTCGGCGGGAATACCAATTCCCGTGTCGGCTACATCCACGCGGACCCAGCCGTCGCGGCGTTCCAACCCCAAGGTAACCGTCCCGCCGCTCGGTGTGTACTTGACGGCATTCTCAGTCAGGTTGAGCAGCAACTGCCGCAAACGATCCGGGTCGCCTCGCACGGTGGCCTGGTCCTCGGCGCCCAGGCGGACGGTAACGCCCGGGTTGGCTTGTTGGGCGATGATTCGCGCCTGGCGGTACACCTCCAGCAGCAGGCTATCCAGTTCGACATCCGTGTGCTGGAGCGTCACTCCGGCGTCCGCCTGGGCCAGGAGCAGCAAATCGCGCACCAATCGCGACATGCGCTCAGCCTCCGACTGCATCGCCAGCATCGACTCCGGGTCGACGTGGCCGCTCCGGCGAATCAGGTCCAGGTTGCCGCGAATAGTCGTCAGCGGCGTGCGCAGCTCGTGGGATACGTCGGCAATGAACCGCTGTTGCGTCTCGAAGAGAGTCTCGATACGGTCGAGCATCAGATTGAAGGTATCCGCCAGACGGCCCACCTCGTCCATGGGCGCGCTCGGCGGGAGAATCAGGCGGCGGCTGAGATCGTCCGTTTGCGTGATGCGCAACGCGGTCTGAGTCACACTGTCGATAGGTCGCAGGGCAGCTTCCGCCAGCAATGCGCCGACGAGAGCCGCTAACGCCAGCGCCAGGGCAATGCCTGCGACCAGCAGTGTCGCCAGGCGGCGCAGGCTCTCGGCCACAGCGCTGATCGGTCGCGCCACCTGGAGATAGCCTGTGACCATGCCGTCGATGACCACCGGCTCCGTATAGACGCGCAACTCCGTCTCGTCGGGCAGCGTGACGGTGCGTTTCGTGGCCCGGCCGCGCGCCGCCCAGTCGCGCATATCCTGGTCGAGGGGTATCTGAAGGTCTTGCAGACGCGGGGCCTGCGTACCGATCACGCCCTGGAGGTTGGAGAATTGCACATACAGCTGGGCGCTTGAGAAAGACAGCGCAGGCGCGCCGCGCGCCGTCGTTTCAGGCGCCGACCCGTTGATGTACTTAATGAGTAGGTCACGGCTGGCAACGCTGGCCAGGGCACGGGCGTAGGTCTGCAACTCTGCATCCGCTTCGCCCAGGGCTGACCGCTCCTGAAGGGTATAGATGACGAGGGCGAAGGCAATCAGGATGATCGCCAGCAGGCCGACGTACCAGACCGTGAGCCGGATTCGAATCGACATGCCGCTCTCAGGTCACTCCTCGCGCAGCGCATAACCGACGCCACGGACGGTCTGAATCAGGCGCGACTCTCCGCTCGCTTCCAGCTTGGAGCGTAGATAACGGACGTAGACTTCGATGATGTTAGATTCACCGCCAAAGTCGTAGCCCCATAACTGGTCATAGATGACGTCCCGCGTGAGTACCTGACGCGGGTGGCGCATGAATAGTTCCAGTAGATCGTACTCCTTGGCCGTCAGTTCGAGGGAGCGGCTGCCGCGCTGCGCCTGGCGCTGGGACGGATACAGGGTAAGGTCGTTGAAGCGTAGCACATCGTCAGCGGGCGCGTCATCGCGCCCGCCGCGTCGGCGTAGCAGCGCCCGTACCCGCGCCAGCAGCTCGTCGAAGTCAAAAGGCTTGACCAGATAATCATCAGCCCCAGCATCCAAGCCCGCCACTCGGTCGCGGACGGCGTCCCGCGCCGTGAGCATAAGGATGGGCACATCCGAGCCAGCGCGCAGGCGGCGGCATACCTCCAGGCCATCGAGGCCGGGCAGCATCACGTCCAGCACCACCAGGTCAGGCGGCGTGTCCCGCGCCAGGCTCAGGGCGGACAGGCCATCATTGGCAACCTGGGCCTGGTAACCTTCGTAGATGAGACCGCGCCGCACGAAATCGGCGATCTTCGTCTCATCCTCGACTACCAGAATGCTTTCGCCAGTCATATACTCCTCATGCCGCGCCTAGCGCGCCTCGCCCGATACCGCCAGCAGATAGCCTGTGCC
>CAZJJF010000394.1:0-3744 GCA_964546245.1 uncultured Anaerolineales bacterium | reverse complement strand
CGTGCCGCTGGCCTGCCTGGAGAATCGCTTGCAGGGCGGCCTCGTGCTCGTCGCTCTGCCTGCCATACGTGCCCAGATCAATGGCGAGGTCGCCGGGGCCGATGAAGGCGCAATCGATACCCGGCACGCTCAGAATATCGTCAACGTTGGCCAGGGCCTGCCGCGTCTCCAACATCACGGCCAGAAGAATCTCAGGGTTGGCCGCGCTGAAATAGTCCTCACCGTATAGCAACATGCGCGTGCCGCCCGCCGACCGCGTGCCTTGAGGTGGGTAGCGCACGGACGCCACGGCGCGCTCGGCCTCGGCGCGGGTGTTGACCATCGGTACAACCACTCCCATCGCCCCCTGGTCCAGCGCGCGGCCAATAAGGGTCGGATCGTTGCCCGCGGGGCGGACGATAGGCACGCTCGGCGTGAGGCTGATAATCTGCAACGTGCTGAGCAGGGCCTCCTCAGACCAGTAGCCATGCTGCAAGTCGATCAACGCCCAATCGAAGCCGGCCAGCGCTACTTCTTCAGCCAGGACAGTCGAGCCAACGGTCAGCCAGACGCCGAAGGACGGGCGGCCCGCCCGCAGCGTCGCCAGGACGGGGTTGCGGCGCATCATTCTCTCTTTCATTTGTTAGGGAAGGACGAAGCCACCATCGACCTTGAAGGTCGAGCCGGTGATGTACCTGGCGCCATCGGAGCACAGGAAGCGCGCCATATCAGCAATCTCCTCGGGTTGGGCGAGGCGTCCCCAGGGAATGCGCGCGCCGCCCGCCTGGACGTCGGCCTCGGAGAAGTGGACACGTTCGCCGGGGGTGTCAGTCCAGCCGGGGTGGATGACGTTGACGTTGATGTGGTGTGGGGCCAGCTCGCCGGCGATGGTCGCGGCCAGGGCGGTGACGCCGGACTTCGAGACGTTGTAGGCCGACGACTGACGATAGGGGCGCTCAGCATGGACGGAGCCAATGATGATGATCTTGCCGCCCTCGCCGTGGGCGACCATCTGGCGCGCGGCGAACTGGCAGGTGTGCCAGACGCCGAAAAGGGTGACGGAGAAGGTGGCCCATGCCTCGTCCCATGTCAGGTCAATGAAGTCGCGGCGAAGGGAGCGGGCGGCGTTGGCAACGATCACGTCGAGGCGGCCCAGGCTCTCGACGGTGGTCTGTACCATCGCCTCCACCTGGTCGCGGTCGGATACGTCCACGTGTAGGGCGAGAGCCTGTCGCCCCAGGGCCTCAACGTCGCGCGCGGTGGCCTGGGCCTCAGTCGTCAGAACATCGGCAATGACGATGTCGTAGCCGTCAGCGGCCAGGCCCAGGGCGATGGCACGGCCGATACCCCGCGCGCCCCCGGTGATCAGCGCGACGCGGCCAGGGGTTAGTTGCAGGGGCGACGAGAGACTCATAGACCGACCGATCCGGGTAAGCGGACGCCTGAAGCGCCAACGGCGAAATGTTCTTTGTCGACAAGACTATATCATACAGGCTGAATGTTGTCAATCGACTTGACGGCTCGCGGGAAATGTGATACTATCCGCGCCCACAACGCTCGCCGGGCCTGGTCAGGAATGCCGAAGGGGGGTGTGATGCCGCTGCAGTTCGAGCCACTCAAGAATCGCGCGCTTCGCGATGCCATAGCCACGGCCATTCGCGCCGCGATTGCGGCTGGGCAGCTACGGCCGGGGGACGCCGTCCCTGAGGCCCTCATCGCCGAGCAGATGGGCGTGAGCCGCAGCCCGGTCCGCGAGGCGTTTCGTAAACTCGAAGAGCAAGGATTGCTCGTCAGCTACCCGCATCGTGGGACCTACGTCGCAACCTTTGATGAGCGCGATGCCGAGGAAATCTATCAATTGCGAGTAGGGTTGGAAGGCCTGGCGGTGCGCTGGGCGTTGGAGCAAGGCGAGGGCGCCGCGCTGGCCGACAGGCTGCAGCGCATCGTGGAGCGCATGCGCCCCCTGATCGGGACCAACCTCTTTGGCGAGATGGCAGATCTGGACTCGGAGTTCCACACCGCGATCATGGAGGCGTCGGGGAACTCGCGCCTCGTGCAGGTCTGGCGCGGGATGGACCCGTTTGTATGGATGATGGTGGGCGCGGCGCGACGCTCGGAGGACGAGGTTGTCCCCGACCGCCTCATCCCGGAGCACGAGGAGCTTGTCGAGGCGATTGCCTCACTTGACGTGCGTCGCGCCGAAGAAGCGGCTCATGCCCACATCCTGCGCCGACGGGCGTATACCCTGGCGACGCTGAAGGAGGACCTTGCCCCTGCTGGCGGCGTTGTCGCCCGGGGGCCGATGGAGGATGGTCGGGTTTGACCCTCGCCCCCAGGGCGAGGTTAAACTGTCTCGGTGGCGACTCAGCCCCGAGGTAAGTCACTCAGGAGAAGGGAGAGACACATGGCTCGAATCCGCGCACCTAGGATTCCCACTCTGGCGGCGATGCTCGGCGCTCTCGCGGCGCTCGTGCTGATCGCCGCCGCCTGCGCCGCCCCCGCTGCTCCGCCTGCTGCCCAGCAGGCCGCGCCCACCGTGGCCGCCGCTGTCCAGAAGGCTGCCCCCACCGTGGCCGCCGCTGTTCAACAGGCCGCGCCCACGGTCGCTGCCGCTGCCAAGGCGGCGGCCCCCACCGCAGCCGCCACTGCACCTACCGTGGCCGTGGCCGCACCAGCCGCTGCCGCGCCCAAGACCATCCCGTTGCCGGCTGACGCCGCCGCGGATCAGACCCTACGCATCGCCTGGCAGGGGTTCGGCTCTCAGGAGCCGCTCGCGCCGTGGAGCGTGCGCTGGGGCGGCCAGGGCGTGGCCTTCAGCGAGTTCCTTAGCCCATTCTACCACGATGTGGACTTCAATCTCAAGCCGCTGCTGGCTACCGAGATGAAGCCCAACGCCGACTTCACGACGTGGACGATGAAGCTCGATCCGCGCGCCAAGTGGTCGGATGGCAACAAGCTCACCGCCAAGCAGGTCAAGGACAGTTGGGAGTGGGTGACAGCGCCCGCCCAGAAGACGTCCAACATCACGGGCTATGCCCTGGACAATGTCAAGGGCTTCAAGGACATGGCCGACGGCAAGGCCCAGGAAATCGCCGGTGTCGTTGTCAAGGATGACAATACCCTGGAGTTCCAGCTCAACGCCCCCGATCGCTTCCTGGACCACAAGTTTGCTATCTACTATCTGGGTGTTGTGCCCGCTGATAAGCTCAAGGCCGACCCGCTGTATCTGACCAAGCCCAACCCGCTCGTCAATGGTCCCTATCAGGTCACGGCCATCGATACGACGGGGCGGCAGGTGAGCATGGCGCGCAACCCCAACTGGTGGGGTGACAAGCCGCCGCTGGACAAGATCGAGCTGGTGGTCGCTGAGGAGCAATCCGCCTTCGAGGCGCTGGTCGAGAAGGGCCAGGTGGATTTTGGCTACTCCTTCGCCGACATTCCCACGCGCCGCAAGCTCGTCGAGCGCACGCCGGGCGCGAAGGAATTGGCCAATAAGCTACCCATCGGCATCTACTCCAGCGTCCACAACAACGTTCCGCCCCTGGATGACATCAACGTGCGCAAGGCGCTCATCCACTCCGTGGATTGGAACGAACTGGCGAGTGCAGCGACCGAGGGCACACAGAAGAGTTGGCTGGGCGCGCTTCACCCTGAGTTGCTCGACAAGTGCTACGACCCGAAGATGGAGTCCTACTTCGAGTACAACGTAGACAAGGCCAAGCAGTTCCTGGCCCAGTCCAAATATGGCAGCGCGGACAAGCTCGG
>CAZJJF010000393.1:0-3744 GCA_964546245.1 uncultured Anaerolineales bacterium | reverse complement strand
AGGCGAAAGCCTCGGGCGCACCCATCTGACCATACTCGCCGCCAAGGAATCCGCCGTGGCCGCCCGGGAAGATGACAGGCGCCGCGCCAAGCCGCTCAGCGATGGCGACCGCGGCGCGCTGGGCAAGCTCACCCTCGGATTCGACGCCCGCGGCAATGACAATGCGGGTCGATGCCTCGCGCAGCGCGGCGAAATCGGGCTTGTAGTGGGTGCATGAGACCATGTTCTGCCCCACCAGCGGATCGTCGCGGGAGCCGTCGTCCTCGGTTGGCAGGCCGAACATCGCCGGATCTGGCGCTGGCTGGTCGGCAAAGTCGGCCGGGAACGGGCCTTTGTGGCTGACGACGGCGAGGAACCTGGCCATCGCCGGCCCGAACCCGCTTTGCAGGTAGGTCTCGTGGATTGCAGTGGTCGCCGCCAGCGCTGCCTCGCGATCCGGCAGCACCTGGGCGCACGGCGGCTCGTGGGCGACGAGCGTCCGAACCTGCTCGGGATGGCGGGCAACCAGGGCCAGGGCGTTGACCGCGCCACCACTACTGGCAAAGAGATCCACCGGTCCGCCACCCACTGCCGAGATCAGTCGATGCAGGTCGTCGGCGTGCTCGTCTGGCGTGGACTCGGCTGCGCCGTCGGTGCGCTTGCTGCGCTCAGCCCCACGCGGGTCGTACGTCACGACCGTGCGGTCGGTGAAGTGCCCGGCCAGCGTGCCGAAGCCAGCAGCGCCCATCGGCGACCCGATCAGCAGCAGGATCGGCTCGGCGCTGGAGGGGTTAGGTCGCACGTCGTAGGTCAGCACGGCGCCCACCCCGTCCAGAGTGTAGGTCGACGGTTCAGTCATGAAGTCCTCCTTTACTTTGTGTTGGGTGCGACCGACAGCCCTGCCAAAGCGGGACAAGGATACTCAAGAACGCCGCGTCAGTAATTATAGAACATAAGTTCGGGCTTGTCAAGGAGAATCTGCGAATTCTCCTAAAATAGTGTGGAGCGACCGATGGTCTGGCCGGTCGCTCGCTTTGACAGCCGTTTGGCCCCCCTGTATCATCTCTACTTCGAGACGCTCAGTACCGCCGAGTCATGCTAATGACGACGCCTGAGCCTACGCATGCGATAGTGGAGGGTACAACACAAATGAACAGCCGCATCCCTGTCCGTCTTGCGTTCGTCGTCTGTGCCGTGATCCTGGTAGTTGGCATGGCGCGGAGCGCGAGCGCCGTCACGTCAGAGGTCACACCGCAGGCCTACTTGCCACTGATTCAGAAGGCGGCCGCCGCCATGGGCTGGGATCTCCAGGGCAATGTGGGCACTAACCCGCTGGTCAACTTCGTGGGCACGACGGATGGCAAGCCGCTAATCATCCAACCCGGCCCCGGCAACGTAGGCATCGGGACGACCTCGCCAGACAGCAAGCTGACCGTGCGGACGGGAGCGGGCGACGACTTTGGCTTCAGGCTTACCGATGGGACTACCGTCCTGCTGGCTGGCGTAGGCGATGACATAGCGGCCATCGGCTCATCGCATCCGCTGTCTTTGTTCAGCGGCAGCTTTGACAGTAGTGTGACGCTGGCGACGAATGGCAGGTTGGGGGTCGGGACCAGCACGCCGAGTGCGAAGCTGACGGTGCGCACGACACAGGCCGGCCAGTTGGGCCTTCGCCAGACCGACGGGACCATCAACTTGTCGACGTTCATCAACGATGGCCGCGGGTACATTGGCACTGATTCGGACCACCCGCTCACGCTAATCAGCGGCGGTCGAATCCTGATGAACCTCGGCACAGATGGTCGGGTCGGCATTGGCCGGGAACCCGATACAGGCGCCACGCTGATTGCCAAGGGTATTGGGGCGAGCGGTGGTGGCGTCGTCGGTACGTCGGAAGATGGTGTTGGCGCGGGCGGCATCGCCACGGCCGGGATCGGCATCCTGGCTCGCAGCACGACTGGCACGGCCGCGCTACTCTATGCCGACAACGGGATGTTCATGCAGGGTTTCAATGCCGCTGGACGTCGCTTCCACATCAATAACGACGGCACCTACGTCGCCGGGTCAGACTTTGCCGAGGCGCTCCCGGCGCGGGGCCTGAAGGACAGTTACACCGCGGGCGATGTCATGGTGCTGAGCACGGACGCGCCGGGCGGCGTTGAGCGGGCCAGCGTACCCTACGATCCCCGCGTGGCCGGTGTCTACTCCACGCGGCCGGGCGTACTGGGGGCGGAGAAGGCGGGCGAGACGCGGGTCGACATCGATGATGTGCCGGTAGCCATCATCGGCATCGTGCCGACGAAGGTGACAGCGGAGTACGGGCCGATCCAGGTCGGCGACCAGCTCACCACCTCGGCTACACCAGGCTACGCCATGCGGTGCGCCGACCGCGAGAAGTGCCTGGGGGCGGTCATTGGGAAGGCCATGCAGCCGTTGAGCGAGGGAAGTGGTGTGATCAAGGTGCTGGTGACGCTGCGCTAGTGGCAGGGCCTGGTCTCCAGCGCGAGGCGTTCGAGGAGGACGAGGGCGGTGGCGCGGGGCGGCAGGGTGGCAATCTCATCGCAGAGTCGCTTTGCCGCCTGTGGGCAGGTACGCCGCCGCGCCCCATGCCTCACGCCGGAGGGGATTTGCGCTTGCGGCGAGGTGCGCCATGGCCGGGGGCTGCCGCCAGGCTGCCGTCGCTCAGCGCCAGGGGCAGCACCTCGTCCATTTTCGTCACGAAGACCAGATTCATCTCGCGGCGAACGCGGGCGGGCAGGTCGCGCATGTCCTTCTGGTTCTTGGAGGGCGCGAGAACCGTCTTGAGGCCCGCCCGGTGGGCGGCGATGACCTTTTCCTTGAAGCCGCCGATGGGGAGGATGCGGCCGCGCAAGGTGATCTCGCCGGTCATGCCCACCTCGCGGTTGACAGGCCGTTGCAGCAGGGCCGAGATGAGCGCCGTGGCGATCGTGATGCCCGCCGAGGGGCCGTCCTTGGGCGTCGCGCCCTCGGGCACGTGGACGTGAATGTCGACGCGTTCGAATACCTGCGGGTCGATGCCAAGCTGGCGAGCGTGGGCGCGGGCGTAGCTCAGGGCGGCATGGGCCGACTCCTGCATCACCTCGCCCAGGCTGCCGGTCAGGGTCAGATTGCTCTTCCCCTCCATCAGGTTCACCTCGATGGTGAGCACGTCGCCACCCGCTTCGGTGACGGCGATGCCTGTGGCGATGCCAATCTCGTCCTCGTCCTGGGCCAGGCCGTGGCTAAAGGCGGGTGGTCCCAGGTACTTGTGGATCTGTCCCACGCCGATGGTGCGAGGTGTCGGGCTGCCCTCGGCGACGAGGCGCGCAATCTTGCGGCAGACGTTGGCGATCTCCCTATCCAGGTTGCGCACGCCTGCCTCGTAGGTGTACTCACGAATGATGTGGCGTAGCGCCTCATCGGAGAAGCGTAGCGGCGTCGCGCTTAGCCCATGCTCCTCCCGCTGCCGCGTCACCAGGAACTGCTTGGCGATGGCGAGCTTCTCCTCCTCGATGTAGCCGGGGAAGCGAATGACCTCCATGCGGTCGCGGAGGGCGGGGGGAATCGTTTCCAGTATGTTACAGGTGGTAATGAACATTACCTTCGACAGGTCGTAGGGCACGTCGAGATAGTGATCGGAGAACTCGTAATTCTGCTCGGGGTCGAGCACTTCGAGCAGGGCGGCCGTCGGGTCGCCCCGGAAATCCAGGCCAACCTTATCAATCTCGTCGAGCATGAACAGGGGGTTGATGGTACCCGCGCACC
>CAZJJF010000392.1:0-3746 GCA_964546245.1 uncultured Anaerolineales bacterium | reverse complement strand
GATGGGCACCGGCCGGTCGAGCTTGATGCGCCCGGGGCGCGCGCTCATGACGATGGCGGCCAGGCTCGGCCCATGCTCGGTCACGGCCTGGGTCACGGCCTCGATGTCGTTGAAGGGCAGGATGAGGGTGTCGTCCACGACTTCAGGCGTCATGCCCGCCGAACCAGGGTCTTTATGGCCGATTTTGTCGGGTGGGCTGATGACGTTCATCAGGACGGCGTCGTGCCAGCCGTGGTAGCAGCCCTGGAACTTGATGATGCGGCGCCGACCCGTCACGGCGCGGGCCAGACGCACGGCGGCATACGTCGCCTCCGAGCCTGAATTGCAGAAGGCCACCTTCTGGGCCGAGGGCACGTGCTGGCAGATTTTCTCGGCCAGTTGCGCCTCCAACTCGCTGGCGCCGATACCAACCAGGTCCACTCGCGCCAGGGTCTCGGCCACACGGGCGTTGACTTCGGGGTTGCAGTGGCCGAGGACGGGCGGGCCAAACGCGGCGTGGTAGTCAATGTAGCGTTTGCCGTCGGCGTCGTAGATATAAGCGCCCTGGGCGCGGGTAAAGACAATGTTCGGGTCCACCAGGCGGTTGGTGCTGCTGACCCCGCCTGGGATGTAACGGGACGCCTTCTCGTAGATAGCCTCGGATTGATTCATCAGTTACTCTCCATATTCGTCATACACTGCATCTTCCTCGTTGTCCCAAACTTCCATTAACGACGAGAGGGAGGCGTTCAGCCAGTCGTGTACCAGGGCTGTTTCCGACTCGGGTTCTGGATGCCATTCCATCATGCTGATACCTCCGCTGGCATGCTCCGATCCAAATAGGCCCTTGACTGTCATGCTGAGCGAAGCGAAGCCTCTCGCGCTCCAAAGTGAGACCCTTCGCTTCGCGCAGGGTGACAGTCGCCCCGATTCTCCCAGCAGAGACCCGCCTCTAATCCTCCTTAACCCCATACTTCTCCAACGCCTCCCAGTCCAACTCCACGCCCAGCCCCGGCTCCTGCGGCACGGTCGCGTAGCCCTCCCGAATCTCGATGGGGCGCTTGATGAGGTCGTTGGTCCGAATGTGCTCACCGACCACATCACTGGACAGCGTACACGCCTGTGCGGCGGCCGCCACGTGGAGAATCGCCGCCTCGGAGAAGCCCAGCCCCACGCCCGACCCATGCCAGCACGGGATACCGGCCAGCGCCGCCACCGTCGCGGTGCGGTAGAAGTTCGCCATCGTCCCGCCCAGGTTGAGGTAGTCGCACGCCTCGCGCTTGACCGCTTCGACCACCTGGCGCGCGTCACCCAGGTGCAGGGCCAGCGGGTAGTGGACCTTCTGCCGCAGCATCACGTACCAGTCCAGGTTCTGGCGGTCCACCGGGTCTTCCCAACAACTGATGTTGTCGCGGTACGGCTCCAGGCGCAGGCACAGGTCGTCCAGGACGGCGGGCCGGCGCAGGCGGCTCATCGGGTCAATGACCACCTTGACCGCGTTGCCGACCTCCTGGTGGATGGCCACGAGGCGTTCCACCACCGGGTCGGTCTCGGTCGCCTTCATCTTGAGGTACTGATAGCCCTCGTCGGCGGCCTTGCGCGCCAGGGCCGCTGCGTCACGCGGCGTCATCTGCCCCGAACACAGCGACACCAGGACGCGGTCGCGGTAGGCCCCACCGAACAGCTTGTACGCTGGAACGCCGCGCGCCTTGCCGACGATGTCGTAGATCGCCATCTCAAAGGCGTCGTAGATGCCCGGCGCGCGGTCGAACTGGCCGCCGATGGGCAGGGCTTGCAGGTTCATCTCGAGCGGGTCCTTGCCGATCACCTGCGGGATGTAGCGCCGCACCGTCACCGCCGGAATCGTGCGCTCCACCTCGCCGACGCCCTCGATGCCCTCGTCCGTCAGCACGCGCAGGATGACAATGGACGGCTCGTCCCACTCGGGCGGGCCAAACTCCGGGCTGTGCCACGACCCCGGCCAGATGGGCACGCGCACGGTATACGTCTCGACAGCCGTGATTTTCATCTGAATCTCCCGTTATTTCTCGCTGCTCAGCGTCTGGTAGGGGTCGAGGGCGTCGCGCAGGCCGTCGCCCACAAAGTTGAGGCTGAGAACGGTGATGGCAATCATCAGGCCGGGCGGCAGCCACAGCCAGGGCATGCCTTCGAGGATGGTCAACGACTGCGCGGCGTTAAGCATGTTGCCCCAACTCGCCATCGGCGGCTGGACGCCCAGGCCGAGGAAGCTGAGGCCCGCTTCGAGCAGAATCGCGCCCGCCATGCCGAAGGTCGCGGCGACAATCACAGGCGCCAGGACGTTGGGCACGATGTGGCGGAACATGATGCGCGTGTCCGTCGCGCCGCTCACCCGCGCGCCCACCACGAACTCCCGCTCGCGGAGACTCAGGAACATGCCGCGCACAATACGGGCAATCGGCGGCCAGCCCAGCAGGCCGATAATCAGCATGACGTTGTAGATGCTCGGCCCGACCAGCGAGGCCAGCGTGATGATGATAATCAGGCGGGGGAAGGCCAGGAAGATGTCGGCCAGGCGCATAATGACGTTGTCCACCGCCCCGCCGCGATAGCCCGCCACCGCCCCCAGGACGACGCCGAGCAGGGTGTAGATACTGACGGCGACGACGCCCACCGACAGCGACACCCGCGCGCCGAAGATCAGGCGGGCCAACACGTCGCGGCCCGAGGCGTCCGTGCCCAGCAGGTGGTCGGGCGTGGGCGGCTTGCGGTAGGCGCGCAGGTCCACCTTGTAGGGGTCCAGGCTGAACACCAGCGGCGCCAGCACGGCAGTCAGGACGAGGACGACCAGGAGGGCCGCGCCCACCAGGGCCAGCCGGTGGCGGCGGAAGCGCGACCAGACGCCGGGGCGCGCGCGCAGGACCGGCGCGGCGGCCGCGTTGAGGGTCAGGCGGACGGGTGAAGTGGCCTGGGCCACAGAGAGTCTCCCTTCTCTAACTGGGAGGTTCACCGCCGAGGCCGCCAAGGGCGCGGAGGTTTAACCCTGTTATGCTCCGCGTCCTCCGCGTCCTCGGCGGTGAGTTATTCGGCTCTAGTTGTAGTGGACGCGCGGGTCCACCACGGCGTACAGCACATCGGCGACCAGGCTGCTCAGGATAATCATGACGGCGCTGACCAGGTTGATCGCCATAATCGTCGGGTAGTCGCGGCCAAAGATGGCCGAGATGGCGAGCGTGCCCATGCCCGGCCAGGCGAAAATCTGCTCGATGATGACCGCGCCGCCCACCAGCGTCGGCAACTGGAGGGCGATGACCGTGATGAGCGGAATGAGCGCGTTGCGCAGCGCGTGGACCAGCAGCACCGTCCACTCCGACAGGCCCTTGGCCCGCGCCACCCGCACGTACTCCTGGTGAACGACTTCGAGCATGCTCGACCGCGCGTAGCGGATGAGCGGCGCGGCTTCGGCCAGACCCAGCACAAAGGCGGGCAGCAACAGATGGCGGAACTGGTCCCACAGCGACGACGGCTCGCCCACCGTCTCCATGCCCGCCGTGGGCAGGATGCGCAGCTTGAGCGCGAAGATGTAGATGGCGGCCAGCCCCAGGAAGAAGCCGGGGATGGAAATCATCGCCAGCCCGCCCAGGTTAGAGACGTAGTCCAGCCAGGAGTACTGCTTGACCGCCGACAGGATGCCGATGGGGATGCCGACCAGCACGGCGATGAGCAGGGCGGCTAGCATGAGGCGCAGCGTCGGCGCCAGCCGCTCGCCCAGCTTCTGGGCTACCGGG
>CAZJJF010000391.1:0-3752 GCA_964546245.1 uncultured Anaerolineales bacterium | reverse complement strand
CCGGCCGGTCGGCCGGCCACGTCGGCCGGCAGCTTCACCTGGGTCGACGCGGCGATGCTGCTAGTGGTGCTCATCTGGGGCGTCAACTTTGCCATCATCAAGGTCGCCCTGCGCGAGATCGACCCCCTGGCCTTTGCGGCGCTGCGCTTCGGCCTCGCCACGGCCATGATGGTCGGTCTGGCGCTGGCCTTCGAGCGTAGCCTGCGTATTCAGCGGGGCGACTTCTGGAAGCTGCTTGGGCTGGGGCTGCTCGGCAATGGCATCTATCAGATTCTCTTCATGAGCGGCATTGCCCGCACCACGGCGGGCAATACGTCCCTCATCCTGGCGACAGCGCCGATCTTCGTCGCGATTCTGAGCGCGTTCATGGGCTACCGGCTGCGCCCCATTGCCTGGGCGGGCATCCTGCTATCTTTTACAGGCCTGGCCCTTATCGTCTTCAGCGGCGCAGGGGCGCAACTTGGCGGCGATCATGTAATAGGGGATGTGCTGGTGCTGTCGGCGGCCATGTGCTGGGGTGGCTACACCGCCCTGCTGGCCCCCTTTCTCCGGCGCTACTCGCCCCTCAAGCTCAACGCCCTGGCGATGTTGCTTGGCACGCCGCCCTTGTTCCTCGTCGCGTTGCCAGCCCTGACGCAGCAGTCATGGGCTACAGTGACCTGGCAGGGTTGGGGTGGCTTGATGTTCGCGGTTGTGCTGTCCGTGGTAGTCGCCTACATTATCTGGAACACGGGCGTCAAGCGCGTGGGCAGCGCGCGCACCGCCGTCTACAGCAATCTGGTGCCGGTGATTGCGCTGGTCACGGCGGCCATCGTCCTGGGCGAGCGCATCCACCCGCTTCAGATTGCTGGTGCGGCGGTGGTTGTGATGGGTATCGTGTTGACGAGGCGTGGGCGCTAGGCTCGCCCGAAGGCGCGCTTCACGTCGTTGTCGAATAGCAGATAGAACAGAATGATGCCAGGGATGACGAGGCCGATCAGCCCGCCGAAGAGATTGCCGCCGAACATGGCGAAGAGAGCGTTGAGCGCGCCCCACGCCGCGACGATGACGCCGACAAGCCAGGCCCAGGGACGCAAGGTCCACGCGCCATAGCCGACGACCAGCTGCAAGACGGCATAGGCCAGGGTGCTGAGGCCGGCCCACAAGGCCCAGCCGGGCAGGTTGGCGCCGAAGAGAACGCCCGGTAGGGCGAGGGCGGAGAGACCCGTCAGAGTGCAGCCCTGGAGCAGGCCCCAGACGCCAGCGATGCCAGCCAGGATGGCCAGGATGGTGATACCGGTGGGGCGGCTCGGCGGAGCCTCAGAAGGTACGCGAACTGGGGGTTGCATGCAGTGCCTCCGTAGGTTGGGGAAGAAAATGGCCGCGACGAGCATCGCGCTCGC
The DNA here is from genome assembly GCA_964546245.1 of uncultured Anaerolineales bacterium. Classification (GTDB taxonomy): domain Bacteria; phylum Chloroflexota; class Anaerolineae; order Epilineales; family JAHCIE01; genus JAHCIE01. Next base: position 2,370 of record CAZJJF010000391.1, on the reverse strand, counting down.
CGTCACACCCGCGCCAGATTGGGCTGGCCGCGCTCGACCAGCTGGTTCCAACGCGCTGCGCGCTCGACCCGCCGCCACTCGATGACCGTATCGTCGCCGTCGGTATAGCGGAATGTTGGCTTGAAGCCGAGAACAACGGAGAAGGCATCGATCACCTGGGACTCGGCGCGCGGCAGCCTCAGCATCACATAGTGCGTGGGCGTCCATTCCATCTGGAATGCCATGTCATTCCAGCGAGCGTCGGCCGTGTAGGGCGGTTCGGCCCGCGTGGCGGTGAACCAGGCCGTGCCCAGGCCGTAGCGCCAGAAGCTCTGGCGCAGGTGCTCGGTGATGTCGAAGAGATTCGTGCCGGGCGGCGTCTCGAACCAGTATTGTGCCGCGCTCATAGCGCCTCCCACGAATATGAGTAACTCGGTCAGCGTCAACGCCGGCGCAGATAGCGACGTGCCGCGGGTGTGTTGATGAGATACAGTACCAGCAGGGGCGGGACCACATTGAGCAGGCTGAGGGTCGTCTCATCGCCAAGCCACATGCCGCTGACGGCGAGGATGAGGTAGGCCACCATCACCCCAAAGGTGAGGGACCATACCCACAGCTGGAGCGTCCAGGCGCCCCACGCGCAGACGAGGCCAAGCACGCCCACCACGAGATACAGCAGGCCGTAGTAGTTGCTGAGCGGGCCGCCGGGTGGGGCAATCCAGCCGGCCAGCACTGCGACGCCGGACAGGAAGGCGGCCCCGGCGGCGATGAGCGTCAGAACCGTCAGCGTTATCAGGCCGCTAGGCCGCGTGATGATGTCGGGCTGTTTCGGCGCCGAGGGAGATGGTTTGGCTGTGGCTCGATTTCGTTTCGTCATGCGCTGATAGTAGCGCAGAAGGCGGGAGAAGACAAGCCTTGGTGAGGCTGTGCTTTGCTCGTATAATTGGGCCTTCTGTCTTGGCACCCTTCATGCGGTATCCTGCCTGGTAGCCCGGCTCGACATAAAGAGATGGTGGATGAGAGCGATGACTCTGTCCAGTGTAGAGTGGCCCTATCTTCAGGCCCTGATTCGTCTGCTCCTTGCCCTGGCAATTGGCCTCTCCGTGGGCGCTGAGCGGGAGAGGCGCGGCAAGGAGATCGGGCTACGCACCTTCGGCTTCGCTGCCCTCCTCGGTGGGCTGGGTGGTCTGTTGGGTGATAGCTATGCTTTGCTCAGTATCATTCTTTTGGCTGTGCTTGTCGTTCTCCTGAACGTTCAGACTCTCCACGCCGGCCAGGGAACGCAGCTGACGACATCGGCGGCCCTGCTCGTGATCGGGTTTGCCGGGGTGCTGTGTGGGCAGGGCCATACTCTCACACCGGCAGCGGTCGCCGTCATGACGACCGCGCTGCTTGCCTGGAAGGAGCCTCTGGCTGGGTTCACCCTCGGACTGACTGAGGTGGAACTCCGCTCGGCTATTTTGTTAGCTATCCTGGCCTTCGTGCTCTACCCGGCCTTGCCCGAAGGCAGCCTCGACCCGTGGCAACTCTTTGAGCCGCGCGCGATTCTGGTGACCGTCATCCTCATTGCTGGCTTAGGTTTCGTTAACTACGTTCTTCTCAAAGTGTACGGCGCACGTGGCATCGAACTCACGGGGTTTCTAGGCGGGTTAGTGAACAGCAGTGTTACGGTCGGCGAGCTGGCTCACCGGGTTCACGAGAGCCAGGGTCAGATGACCGATGTGGCCTACCGAGGCATCCTGTTGGCTACCGCCGCTATGATCCTTCGTAATGGCGTCTTGCTGCTGATCCTGGCGCCCCTAGCCTTTGCCTCGGCTGCTCCCGCCCTTGGGCTAATGCTGGTTGCGTGCGCTGCCCTGACTGTAGGGTTACGACGGTCCGCAACCGCGCCGGCGCCGCAATCAGCGCCGGCCCTACGTCTTCAGTCCCCCTTTTCGCTGGGATCGGCCCTCAAGTTCGGCGTCATCCTCTTGATCATCCAGGTCGGTGGTATGTTGGCTCAACAGGCCTTAGGGCAAGTGGGCGTCTATGCTGTCAGCTTCTTCGGCGGGTTGTTCTCAAGCGCCAGCGCCGTCGCGGCGGCTGCCGGGTTGGCCTCCAGGGCCTCAATCTCCCCTACCGTCGCCGGGCTGTGCGCTGTCATTGCGTCGCTGACTAGCGTACTGATCAGCCTGCCCCTCGTCATCCAATCGCACGAGAAGCGGCTGATTCGTCGGCTATCAGGGGGCGTCGCCTTCATTGTGCTGTTTGGTATTCTGGGGATGCTGGCGGAGGCCATCGTCTTGCACACGTTCAGCTAGTCGCCGATCCTGTCACTGAGAACTATCGCCTACTGAAGGAGTTTCTACTGCTATGATCGTGGTACGCCTGGCTCTGGCAGGGGTGGGCAAT
>CAZJJF010000390.1:0-3806 GCA_964546245.1 uncultured Anaerolineales bacterium | reverse complement strand
GGCCTTCGCCACGCGCTGGAGGAGGTCCACCGTGGCGCGCCGCCCCTGGCGGTAACCGTGCCGGGGGTGACGGCGATGGGGGAGTGGAGCCTGCGCGTGGAGCGTGGAGCGTGGAGCGTGGAGAGATCGGAGATTAGGGATTGGAGACGTGGGGAAGGGGTTGGTGGCCGGTGGTCGGTGGTCAGGGGAGAGAGGATGGCGGGGAACGTGGCTGGCGGTCAGTGGTCGCTAGTTCGGGAAGAGCTGATCGATGCGGCGGCGACCGAGGGCGGCCTGTGGCTGCGGGCGCGGCGGCCGGGCGAGAGCTTCGCGCCGCTGGGCATGGGCGGGCAGCGGCAGAGCCTGCACGACTTCATGATTCACCGCCGCGTTCCGCGCCAGGTGCGCGACCGCGTGCCGCTGCTGGTCAACGCCCAGGGGGTGGTGTGGGTCGTCGGCCTGCGCCTGGACGAGGGGGCGCGGGTGACGGCCGACACAGCCAGCGTCCTGCGGGTGAGCATCGCGAGGGACACCGCCGCATGATCGGAGAAGCCGCCGCCGCCCGCGCCGAGTCCCATCTGGCGCGGGGCTATGCCCTGGCCCTGACCGGTACCTTCGTCTGGTCGGCCACCGGCCCCATGATCGCCTACCTGCTGGCCTCGACCGCGCTGCTGCCCGTCACCCTGGCGGCGTGGCGCGACCTGCTGACGGCGGGTGTGCTGGCCGTCGTCCTGGCCGTCGTCGCCCGCCACCGGCTGCGCCTGCCGCGCCAGCACTGGGGTTTCATCGCCGCCTACGGCGCGACACTGGCCCTGACCAACGCGGTGTGGACGTGGTCGGTGCAGCTCAACGGTGCGGCCATCAGCACCGTCCTGGTGTATACCTCGCCCGCCCTGGTCGCCCTCGGCTCGCGCTGGCTGTTCGGCGAGAAGCTCGGCCGCGTCATTGGCCTGTCGCTGGTCCTCAGCATCGCGGGCGTGGCCCTGGTCGCCGGGCTGTACGACCCGCTGGCCCTGGCTGCCAACCCGATGGGGACGATTCTCGGCATTGGGTCGGGCGCACTGTTCGCCGCCTACAGCCTGTTCGGCAAGGGCGCGGCGCGGCGCGGCCTGCACGCCACGACCATCATGGTTTATACTTTTGGCGTGGCGGGGGCCTTGCTCTTCCTGGCCGCCGGGCAAGACGCCGTGCCCAGCATCCCGCCCAGCGCGTGGCTTGGCCTGCTCATCCTGGCGGCGGGGCCAACCCTCGGCGGCTATGGCCTGTTCACCGCCAGCCTGGCCTATCTGCCCGCCACCAACGCCAGCCTTATCACCGTCCTGGAGCCAGCCCTGACCGCTATGCTGGCCTGGGTCTTCCTGGGCGAGACGATGACAACCGTGCAAATCCTGGGCAGCCTGCTCATCATCAGCAGCGTGATGGCGCTGGCCCTCAACGAGCGCCGCCCCGCATAGAGGCCAGCATGTCGGACTTCCGAGCCATTCTCAAGCCGGGCAAAGACAAGCCGGTGCGCTTCGGCCACCCGTGGGTCTTCTCCGGGGCCATCGCCCGCATCGAGGGCGAGCCGCCCAACGGGGCGGTCGTCGACGTGGTCAACGCCCAGGGCGAGTTCCTGGCGCGCGGTCTCCTCAACCGCCGCTCGCAGCTGGCGCTGCGCCTGTTCACCTGGGATGCGGGGGAGACCTTCGACCGCGACTTCCTGCGTCGCCGCCTGGCCCGCGCCGCCGTGTGGCGCGCCCGCGCCGTTGCCGCCGACACCTCCGCCTACCGCGTCGTGTTTAGCGAGGCCGACGGCCTGCCGGGCCTGGTGGTCGATCGCTACGGCGACGCCCTGGTGGTCCAGGTATCGACGCTGGGCATGCAGCAGCGCAAGGCCGACGTGGTCGAGGCGCTGGTGGAACTGTTCCGGCCGACGGCCATCGTCGAGCGCGCCGACCACGAGATGCGCGACCGCGAGGGGCTGACGACCACCGACGGCGTGCTGTACGGGACGCCGCCGGAGACGGTGGAGATGACCGAGCATGGGCTGCGCTTTCTGGTGGACTTGCAGGGCGGGCAGAAGACCGGCTTCTACCTGGACCAGCGGGAGAACCGCCGTCGCGTGGCGGCCTGGGCCGAGGGCGCGCGCGTGCTCAACGCCTTCGCCTATACCGGGGCCTTCGCCGTGCACGCGGCGCGGGCGGGGGCGGCCGAGATTGTCAACATCGACACGTCGGCCGAGGCGCTGAAGGTCGCCCAGGCGCATATGTCTCTCAATGGCTTCGACCGCCCGCAGGACCAGTACATCGTCGGCGACGTGTTCCAGGCGTTGCGCACGCTGCGGAACCGGGGCGAGACCTTCGACCTGATCATCCTCGACCCGCCCAAGTTCGCCCATTCGGCGGCCCAGGTGGACCGGGCGACCCACGGCTACAAGGACATCAACCTCCAGGCCCTACGGCTGCTGCGGCCGGAGGGTATCCTGGCGACCTTCTCGTGCTCCGGGCTGATCTCGGCCGACCTGTTCCAGAAGATTGTCTTTGGCGCGGCAGTGGATGCGCGCCGCGAGGCGCAGATCGTGGCGCGGCTGACCCAGGCCCCCGACCACCCCGTGCTGCTGACGTTCCCGGAGAGCGAGTACCTCAAGGGGCTGATCTGCCGAGTCGCCGGATGACTGCGGGTTGTTATGTGGGGTGCCCTGTCGGGCGACGACATACAACACCCCTATGACCTTCGACTTTATCATGTTGCTTGGGTGAGGTCTTTATGGATACCCTGTTCCAAAATATCGCGCTGCTCATCGCCTTTGGGATCGTCTTTAGCATCCCCCTGCTGCTCATCCTGCTTGCCAACCTGGGCGAGAAGTATCAGGCGGCGCGCTATATCACCATCGGCATTGTGGCCCTTATCGGCCTGCTGCTCATCGCCTGCGCGCCGCTGACCCTGCTGGGCGCTGCGTTCACGGTGATGGACACCGGCGCGCCCGCGCCGCCGATGGCGATGGACCCACTACTGGCAGCCTTCACCGCGCTGGTCTTCGCCGCGACGGGCATCGCCTCGCTACTGCCCATGATTCCCGCCGTGCGCCGCCTGCTGGCCCACATCATCCCTATCCGCCCCGAGTCCATTGTCAACGGTGTGGCCCTATCCCTGTCGATTCTGGTGGCGGGCTTCAGCGTCGCCAGCCTGCCGAGCGCGTTCACCATCGCCGAGCCGACGGCCGAGGCTCAGCTGGCCCTGGAGAGCCTCAACATCCTGCCCCTGGTCTGGTTGCAGAACATCTTTTTCGTGCTGTATGGCTTCGTTGGCGTGGGGATCGCGCTGCGGCGGCCTTTCTGGGATACGATGGGCCGCCTGGGCCTGGGGCCGCTCACCTGGCGGCGCGTGTCCATTGCCGTCGGCGCGTGGCTGGGGCTGTTGCTGATGGACCAGATGGTGAGCCTGATGTGGCGCGCCGTCTCGCCCGCTCAGTTCGAGGAGTTTGGCAACCTGACTGACGCCCTGTTTGGCTCGTTCATTTCCATCCCCGGCGCGCTGACCATCGGCCTGGCGGCGGGCATCGGCGAGGAGATTCTATTTCGCGGCGCGCTTCAGCCGCGGCTGGGCATCATCCTGACGTCGCTGCTGTTCATGATCGTCCACGCTCAGTACGGCCTGACGCCCGCCCTGTTCCAGATCTTCATTGTGGGCATCATCCTGGGCCTCATCCGCAAGTACGAGAACACGACGACCACCATCCTGGTTCACGCCCTGTTCAATGCGTCGAGCATCCTGCTGGCGCTGTACTTCCCCAATTTCCCGTGAGGATGACCACCGACCACCGACCACTGACCACTGACCACTGACCA
>CAZJJF010000389.1:0-3818 GCA_964546245.1 uncultured Anaerolineales bacterium | reverse complement strand
TTGGCGCGGGCCACATCCGACACATCGACGAAATCGCGCTCCTGTTCCCCAGTGCCGTTGATGATGGGCTGGCCGCCCGACAACATCAGACCGGTAAAGATCGCCACGACACCGGCCTCACCGTGGGGGTCCTGGCGGGGGCCGAAGACGTTCGGATAGCGCAGAGTCGTATAGTCCAGGCCATAATTGGCTCGATATAGATACAAATAGTGCTCGACGTGATGCTTGCTCGCGCCATAGGGGTCCAGGGGATTGACGGGGTGGTCTTCGGGCACGGGCAACTGCTGCGGCTCGCCATACGACGCGCCCCCCGTCGAGGCGTAAACGACCTTGCGCACGCCATGGCGGCGGCAGCTTTCCAACAGGTTGAGCGACCCGAGGATGTTCACGTCGGCGTACAGGATAGGCTTCGCCATCGACTCGCGCACGTTGGCCCGCGCCGCCTGGTGACTCACCACGTCGGGCTTCTCCTCGGCGATGATGTCGTCCAGAGCTGCGTCTCGAAGATCGACCTGGTAGAAGCGCGCCCGTGGGTTGAGATTCTGGCGGCGACCCGTCGACAGGTCATCCACCACGCACACATCATGGCCGGCCGCGACCAATGCATCTACCACGTGAGAGCCGATGAAACCAGCCCCACCCGTCACCATAACTTTCATCGAGCCTCCTCGGAGTCGGATACGGGCTGAGCCGACGGTTCTGTCAGGCTGCGTAGGCCCAGCCACCAGCGATAGGGGTAGTACAGAGGTGTCAGAACGGGGTGGGCGACGCCATACCGCCACCGCATGTAAGCCTGGGACGGAAACAGGTTGGCTGCGGCGAAACCGATACGCCGCGGCCAGTCGCTGAAGGCCGTCAAGTCGTCCCAAAAGCGTTGGCCGACGGAGCGACGCGCCAGGGTCAGGCGCGCGACGACGCGCCCCTCGGCGCGGGTGGGGCGGAGGGCCGCCAGGCGGGCCAGTACGGAAGGCGGCACGGGTGCGCCGAACTCGGTGGCGACGTGCGGCAAGGTGCGCTGCAAGGCGATCACCAGATCGTCACGCTGCGCCTGGGCCAGGAGCGCGTCCCAGTCGATAGTCTCGCGGTCGTGGCTGATGCACGTGGCGATATCGTTGAGCCACAGGAGATGGCCGTCGGGCGCGCCGCTGTGATGCAGCATCAGATGGGCGCACAGATACAGAATCTGGGCGGATGCGCCGAGGATGAGCGGCTGCGGCTGTCCGGGGCGCAAGGAGCGCGCCGTTGCCCAGAGCCAGTCTGTGCGCAGGTGGCTCTGGTAGTAAGGTGAGTCAATCAGCCCCCAGTGAAGCTCCACGATGACGCCCCACTCAGCGGCGCTGATGAGCGAGGTGTGGCATTCGTAGGCAGCCTCCGCGCCGCGTCGCGGCTCGTCCCACAGGCGGCGATAGCCCAGGGACGCCAGCACCTGGAGCGCCCTGGCAGCATGCGCCGGACGCACCAGCAGGTCCAGGTCGTGCATCGGTCGCAGCGCAACGTTGCCGTACACGGTCTGGGCGAGCGCCGCGCCCTTCAGGACGATGACCGGGATACCGGCCTCGCCCAACTGTGCGGCAACCGTGTCCAGGGCGTGCAGAATCACAGCGTTGCGTAGCGCGGTGGTCAGGTAAGCTTCGCGCCACTCTGCCTCCACATCATCGGGGAGGCAGTCCTCGTCCCGTAGCGCGGCATACAGCAAGGGTTCCAGACGGTGTAGCCTGGCCTGGCGCGCCACAGCGTCCCAATCAACGTCGGCTGGCAGCGTCGGGTAGGGTGAGCCGCCGGCCGTGATAAGTCGAAGCAAAGACCCCTGGTATGCCGACGGCGCGAAAGGAGCGACCGACGGCGCGCCTACATGCATATCGAGTTGTAGCCGAGGGACACACAGCGCAGGCCTGGGCAGCAGGGCAGGCCGCTGGTCGTCGAGCAGCGTTGGCCGGAGGCAATGCAGGTGGTTGGCTTGGGCGTAGCGATGGGCGAGACGCCGCCGCCACCGGTTGGCGTCGGATTAGGCCCAGTACCGCCGCCCTGTCCGGGGCTTGCTGTCTGTAGCTGGCTGGGGACGCGAACTGACGACACGCCGGGAATCAGGATCAGGGATGCCACGCCCAGCTTCTGGACGAACTCGCGGCGTGACATGCCTGCCACCACCTGGGGCGGCGTCACGGGCTGCTGGAGCAGGTTGGCCCGACTCAGGCGATCCAGGGCGAGCCACACCGCATCCTGCGCCTCGGTGAGGGTCGCCGCGCCCATGTCACCCTTGACACGGCGGGCGATACCCTCGACGGTGGTTTGCCCGTCGCACGCGCCCCATACCAGCGCCGCGCTGCGATTGAGGCAATGGGCCTTGTTGCGCGTCGTGTCGTAGATGAGTACCTCATCCGGCGGTAGCTCCTGGACTACCAGGCCGTCGCGGCGCGCATAGGGCATAGCTGTCTTTTCCATGAGAACCCCCTTATTACCTGACGCTCTGGGGCCGGCTGGTAGACAACCGGGCCAGAACGCGACTAACGACCTCGTCTGCCTCGCCGCGCGCCCCCTTCAACGCCGTCGCCTCGGCGACCGAGCGCTGGAGGATGTCGAGGGCCAGGATCGGCTCACGGTGAGCCACAAAGGTGCGCGCGAACAGCGCGATGGCCGCCTGGCCCCGCGAGACAGGGCGGGGCCGCCAGTGGGCGGTGGGCCTGTACTCCGTCAGGAGCACCAGCCCTACCGGCAGCGCTGCCTGACCCACGGCCGCGCCCAGGCCTTCGGCTGGCTGGCGTGTCCAGCCGTTATCCTGCCGATGGCGCACGCCCAGCGGACGTGGGAAGGGATGTACGCGGCCGGCCTGGTCAAGGACGGCGTATTCGTCTGAGTAGTAGGTGGCGCCGGCGCGCAGAAAAGCTTCCACAAGGCTCGTCTTGCCGCTACGGCTCTCGCCGGGGATCAGGATGGCCTGCTCCCCCCAGCCGACGACCCCCGCGTGCACGAACAGGCGCTCGCGCGCCAGGTTCGCCACGACCGCCTGGATATCCGCCTCTACAGCGTGGAGGACAGGTTCCATCTCCCGCGAGCGCCCAATCAGGGCCGAGTCGGAGTAGGCCAGATGGAAGTGACGCACGCCAGGGCGCGGCCCCTCCCCACCTATCTTCAGCGAGTAGAGCCAGTCAACCTCAGGGTCCGTCACCGGCGACCAATCCGGTGGCAAGTAGGGGCCTAGCTGGGGCAGCATATCGGGCGCGTTAGTCCGCACGCCGATACGCAGGCCATAGCTCTCGAAGGCGAGGCCCGCCGTCCAGCCCAGGCCATCGAGCTTCTCCATGCAACTGGCGCAGGGTTGGTAGCGAGTCCCCAGGCGCGGCATCATCAGTCCAGTGTCGAGGGTTGCTATTTGATCCATATGGGGTCCCAATCGTTGTATGGACTGTCCATCAGCGGCCGTTGGTCGGAGCCGTCGGCGTTCATGATGTACAGGCTGCGGCGGCCATCGCGGTTAGACCAGAAGACGATCTGTTGGCCGTCGGGGGAGTAGGTGGGGTGCTTGTCCCACGGCCAGCCGTTGTTAGTCAGGCGGTTCTCTTCGCGCGTGTCGGGATTGAGGGTGTAGATGTCGTCGTTGCCCGACTCCTGCGATACGAAAGCGATATGCACACCATCGGGAGACCAGGCCGGATCATAGGTGAGCCGTGGGCCGGTAGTCAGCACCTTGAGGCCGCCGTCGGGATAGTGCTGTAGCCAAAGCTCAGTGTTTGACACATTCGCCCTCGACTCGATGCCTTTGGTCGTGCTTGATACCTCTGCCTGGCCGGGGCGGACGAAGACGCGGAAGTTTCGATCCG
>CAZJJF010000388.1:475-3838 GCA_964546245.1 uncultured Anaerolineales bacterium | reverse complement strand
AATGTGCCAAGTATAGCATAGCTACCAGGTGCGGTCCACCTGAGCGCTATGCCGCGACTTTGAGAAGGCTTTGGGCAACATACAGATGGGGGGCGAAGTGGGGGAAATGGCTGAATTCGCCGCCTTTGCCTCTTGACAAGCGCATGATTCTGATGTATGCTCTAGACATCTACACGTCTAGTTATCTAGATAACTTGGTGAGCGACCCTCTCAATGAACCAGATTGACCGCTCGTGGTTCAAAATCGATACCCAGAGCAAAGCGCCCCTCTACTACGAGATCAAGCGCAACCTGCTTGAGCTGATCGATAGCGGCAAACTGTCGCCCGGCGATGTGCTGCCTGCCGAGAGCGAGCTGGGGCAGTGCTACGGGGTGAATCGGCTCACGGTACGCCAGGCGGTGGGTGAGTTGGTGAACGAGGGGCTGCTGCGCCGCGAGCGCGGGCGCGGGACGTTTGTTTGTCCGCCCAAGCCCACCCATGCCATGTTGCGCACGGCAGGCTTTAGTGAGCGGATGCGCGAAGAAGGTCGCCAGCCATCGAGTCAGGTCCTTGGCTTCGCAGTGGTCGCGGCTAGCGCTAAGGTCGCTGATCACCTGCGTATCGAGCGGGGCGCGCCGGTCTACGAATTGAAGCGCCTGCGTGTGGCCGACGAGGAGCCTCAGTTGCTCGAGACGACGTACCTGCCCTGCGCGCTATTCCCGGGCCTGGAGGGGGTCGATTTCGGGCGTGAATCCCTGTATAGCACCCTCGATAGCCGCTTTGGCTGCCGTGTTGTTGCCGCCGACATGGTTTTCGAACCTATACTCCTGACGCGCTACGAGGCCCAGTTGCTCAAGGTGAAGCCCGGTGTGCCGGCGCAGTTGCTGGAACTGGTCGCCTACGACCAGCATGGCGCTCGGGTGGAGTACAACAAGTCTGTCGTTCGCGGCGAAGCCGCCCGGTTGATGTTCCATGTCCGCCGCCAAATCTGGAACGAACAGGAGTCGATGATCGAATGGATCCCCTAGCCTCTCTTCTTCACGGTCTCATTGTCTCCTGTCAGGCGCCGGTCGGTAGCCCTCTCCGCCAGCCGACGGTCATGGCTGCCCTGGCTCAGGCGGCCGAGCGAGGTGGTGCGGCTGGCATTCGCGCCCAGGGCGCTGAGGACGTCGCGGCTATCAAGGCCAGTGTGAGTGTGCCTGTTATTGGCATCTACAAGCTGCCCCTGGCGGGCTTCGATATCCTGATTACGCCGACCCTGGCTTCGGCGCAGGTGATCGCCGCGGCAGGCGCAGACATCATCGCCGTGGATGCCACGGCTCGCTCGCGCCCCGACGGCCTGACCCCGGCTCAGGCTATCCAGCTCTACAAGGGCGAGCTTGGCCTGCCCATCATGGCCGACATCTCGACCCTCGACGAGGGTATCGCCGCCGCCGAGGCGGGGGCCGATATTGTGGCGACGACCATGTCCGGCTACACGCCCTACAGCCCGCAGCAGGAGACTCCCGACTTTGACCTTATCGCTGCCCTGGCAGCCCACGTGCGGACGCCGATTATCGCCGAGGGGCGCATCGCCAGCCCCGAGGACGCTCGGCGCGCCCTCGACCTGGGAGCGCACGCCGTCGTGGTAGGCACGGCCATTACCGCTATCGACTGGGTAACCCATCGCTACGTCGCCGCCCTGGGCGACCCATCCCGCTAACCGCATTGCTTCTTGTCAGGATGCTCATATGCCTCACTTGCTGGAAGTCAAAGATCTGTGTGTCACTTTCCGCTCCGACAACGCGCTCATCCGGGCCGTGAATGGTATCTCGTATACGGTCGACGAGGGCGCGTCCATTGCCATCGTGGGTGAGAGCGGCTCGGGTAAATCGGTTGGCGTGATGGCTATCATGGGACTGATTCCCAGCCCGCCGGGGCGCATCGAGTCGGGCACGGTGCTCTTCGATGGGCGCGATCTGTTGAAGCTGCCGGATGAAGAGATGCGCCAGGTGCGCGGCGCAGAGATCGCGATGGTGTTCCAGGACCCCATGACGTCCCTCAATCCGGTGCTGTCCATTGGCTTGCAGCTCACCGAGGCAATCCAGACGCATCAGCAGGTGTCGAAAGCAGAGGCGCAGGCGCGCGCTATTGAGATGCTACGCCTGGTTGGCCTGCCCAACGCCGCCGACCGAATTCGCGATTTTCCTTTCCAGTTCTCAGGCGGCCAACGCCAGCGCATCATGATCGCCATGGCCCTGACGTGCAACCCGCGCCTGCTCATCGCCGATGAGCCGACGACTGCCCTGGATGTCACCATTCAGGCGCAGATTGTGGAACTGACGGCCGAACTACAACAAAAACTGGGCATGGCTATTATCTGGATCAGCCATAACCTGGGTCTGGTGGCGGGGGTTGTCGAGCGGGTCATGGTCATGTACTCTGGCTTCATCGTCGAGGAAGCGCCGGTGGACGATCTCTACGAGCATCCACTGCACCCCTATACCCTCGGCCTGCTGCACGCCATCCCCCACGTAGACGCCCGCAACCAGGAGCGACTGGCCTCCATCGAGGGTATGCCGCCCGACCTGCGCCAACCCATTAGCGGTTGCCCCTTTGCCCCGCGTTGCCCCTATCGCATCGACCAGTGCGACAAGCTGCCGCCCCTGGTCGACGCCGGCCCTGGCCGCCGCAGCGCCTGCTGGCGATGGGAGGAACTGCGCGGCGTCACCACCTTCGGAGAGATGCTGTGAGCCTAGCCACTGAGAACGAATCCCTCGTCCAGGTACATGATCTGAAGGTCCACTTCCCGATCCGCAAGGGTTTGCTGCGGCGGCAGGTGGGTGCGGTGCAGGCGGTGGACGGTGTCAGCTTTGACATCCTCAAGGGCGAGACCCTGGGGTTGGTGGGCGAGAGCGGTTGCGGCAAATCGACCACCGGGCTGGCGATTCTGCGCCTGCTAAATATGACCAGCGGCCAGGTCATCTTCAAGGGCCAGGATATCTCTGGCCTGCCTGAGGCGCAGATGCGGGCAATGCGCCGCCATATGATGATGATCTTTCAGGACCCCTACTCTTCTCTTAACCCGCGCATGACGGTGAATAGCATCATTGTCGAGCCGCTTAACGTGTTTCAGATTGGCAGCCCGGCCGAGCGTAGCGAGCGGGTCCTGGAGTTGATGGACCTGGTTGGCCTGAACCCTGCCTTCGTCAATCGCTATCCGCATGAGTTCTCCGGCGGCCAGCGCCAACGCATTGGTATTGCCCGCGCCCTGGCCACTAACCCGTCGTTCATTGTGGGCGACGAGCCGATCTCCGCCCTCGACGTGTCCATCCAGGCGCAGGTGGTCAACCTGCTCAGCGACCTCAAACGCAAGCTAGGCCTCACTTACCTGTTCATCGCCC
>CAZJJF010000388.1:0-465 GCA_964546245.1 uncultured Anaerolineales bacterium | reverse complement strand
CGATGGTACGCTACATCAGTGACCGCGTGGCGGTGATGTATCTGGGTCGTTTTGTGGAAATGAGCGACCGCAACACCGTTTTCGACCGCCCGGCGCACCCCTATACGCGCGCGCTGCTCTCGGCGGTCCCGATTGCCAATCCGCGGCGGGAGCGCGCCCGCCAGCGCATTATCCTGGAGGGCGATGTTCCTAGCCCAGCGAACCCACCCAGCGGCTGCCGTTTCCATCCCCGTTGCGCCTTTGCCACGACGGAGTGTAGCACGGTTGACCCACCGCTGCGCAATCTGGCCGCGCCCAGCACCCCGGCCCACTGGGTTGCCTGCCACTATGCCGAGCGTTTCATCCAGCTGCAGGAGGTATCTCCCCAGCCCACCGTTGCCTGAGTGTCTCTCTTGCTGTTCGTTTTACCTGACCCATGCTCCCCAAGGAGGAGACTGTGAGTAAGTATTACGGGATATTCTTTGT
>CAZJJF010000387.1:0-3843 GCA_964546245.1 uncultured Anaerolineales bacterium | reverse complement strand
CCTCCCCCCCCGGCGCGCTCCCCCCGCCGCCGCGGCCGCGGCGCGGGGCATCGAGTTTATATGTGTCAGCCCGGCGCATCGGGATGTGGCCGCCGCCGAGGAGGGCATGGGCCACCTCAAGGCCGCTGGCTTTGACGACATCATTGTCCTGGCCCCTTCGCCCACGGCCATTGCCGACGCAGCCAATTGGCTCGCGCCCCAGGGTGTGATGAACATCTTCGCGGGCGTGGCGCGCGGCGTGACGGCTTCGCTGGACCTGAGCGCGGTCTTCCTGAAAGATGTGCGCTTCATCGGCCACTCGGCATCGAACATCGACGACCTGCGGTTGACCCTGCACAAGGTCGAAACGACCGAGCTGTCACCGAACCGTTCGGTGTCGGCCATCGGCTCGTTGAGCGCGGCCCGCGATGGCTTGCTGGCGGTGCGCGCCGGCTCTTTTCCGGGTAAGGTGGTCATCTACCCACACATCCAGGAATTGCCGCTGACGTCGCTGGCCGACCTGAAGGACCGCCTACCGAGTGTGTACGCGAAGCTGAAGGATGGCCGCGAGTGGACCATCGAGGCCGAAGACGAGTTGCTGCGGGTGATGCTGCCAGGTGAATGAGGTAACATGACTATGATGCTTCAAAACAGAGTCGCCATTGTCACCGGCGGCGCGCAGGGGTTGGGCGAAGCCATCTGCCAGCGCCTGGCCCGCGAAGGCTGCCACGTCGTCGTGGCCGACATCAACGCCGAGCAGGCTGCCGCCACCGCCGAGCGCGTCACCGCCGAGATGCGCGCCGCCGGCTCTGACCGCCGCGCCATCGGTGTAAGGGTCGATGTAACTGACGAGGCTCAGGTGGCCGCCCTCATCGACCGCGCCGTAGGCGAGTTCGGCCGCCTTGATCTGCTGGTGTCCAACGCGGGCATCCTCATCGCGGAGGATATCACCGAGTTCCCGGCCGACAAATGGCAGGCGGTGATGATGGTCAACCTGTTTGGCTATTTCCTGTGCGCCAAGCACGCGGCGCGGGCGATGAAGCCGCAGGGTAAGGGCGTGATCATCCAGATCAATTCCAAGTCGGGCAAGAAGGGCAGCTTCAAGAACTCCGCCTACGCCGCCTCCAAGTTCGGCGGCATTGGCCTCACCCAGAGCATTGCCCTGGACCTGGCCGAGCATGGGGTGCGCGTCAACGCCGTCTGCCCCGGCAACCTGCTCGACTCGCCCTTGTGGGTCAATTCCCTCTACAAGCAGTACGCCAAGAAGTGGGGCATCACCGAGGCCGAGGTGCGCCAGCGTTACATCGACCAGGTTCCCATGCGACGCGGCTGCACCTACGACGACGTATGCAACGTGGTCGCCTTCCTGGCCTCCGACCAGGCGAGCTACATGACTGGTCAGGCCATCAACGTCACCGGCGGCCAGGAGATGCGCTGAGAAGGGGTCGTATGCCAACCGCAGTCATTCTGCCCAAGCTGGGCAACACCGTCGAAAGTTCCATCATCGCCCGCTGGCTCAAGCGGCCCGGCGACACCGTCGCTGAAGGTGAGTCGCTGGTAGAGATCGAAACCGACAAGAGCAGCCTGGAGGTCCCCAGTCCCGCGGCGGGTGTCCTCCTCGATACCTTCTTCGCCGCGGGCGATGACGTGCCCGTGCTGACTACCATCGCCGCTATCGGGCAGCCAGGGGAGGATGCGAGCGCACTGCGCGGCGACCAGCGCCCGCCGCCCACCGATGGTGCGGCGGCCGCCGACCATCGACCACTGACCATCGACTACCCCGCCGCCTCTACTTCAGGCTCCCCGCTCCCAGAGGGAGAGCATGCCAGAGTCGTGTTCATCTCGCCTCGCGCGCGGCGGCTGGCCGAGCAGAAAGGGATCGATGCGGCCCAGCTGGCAGGCAGTGGTCCTGGCGGCCGCGTCATCGAGCGTGATGTCCAGACCGCCCTGGCTGCTCGCCCTCGCCTGACGCCTCTGGCGCGCGCCCTGGTCGAAAAGGGTGGTTTCACCCCACCCCCCGACGCCAGCGGCCGGGTCACGACCCGCGACCTCACGCCTCCTGCCCCGGGTGCCCCCGCCCCAACCGTGCCGGCAACGGCCGCTGGCGCCGAGTATGAGGACATCCCGCTGAGCAATGTGCGCCGTCTCATCGCCGAGCGTATGCTGGCTTCCTTGCAGACTACGGCCCAGTTGACTCTTCACGCTTCGGCTGACGCTCGTCAATTGCAGACCCTGCGCACCCGCCTCAAGGCTAGCCCCGAAGACCTGGGCCTGCGTGGCGTAACGGTCAATGACCTGGTGCTGTTCGCTGTCAGCCGCACTCTGGCCCGCTTCCCTGACCTCAATGCCTTGTTCCTCGACACCACCTTGCGCCGCTATCGCCCCGTCCACCTGGGCTTCGCCGTGGACACACCGCGCGGCCTGCTCGTGCCCGTCATCCGCCATGCCGACGACTTGAGCCTGCGCGTCCTGTCCCAGGTAGCGCGGCGGCTGGCCCAGGCTGCGACCGACGGCAAGGCCGCCCCTGACGACCTGAGCGGCGGGACATTCACCGTCACCAACCTGGGCAGCCTGGGCATCGAGAGCTTCACGCCGGTGCTCAACCCGCCCCAGGTCGCCATTCTGGGAGTCGGGGCCATCCACCTCAAGCCTGTCGATGTTGACGGCGAGGTGCGCTTCATCCCATCTCTAGGTCTATCGCTGACCATCAACCACCAGGTTGTCGATGGCGCGCCCGGCGCGCGCTTCCTGCACACTCTGGCGCGCAACATCGCTGACCTGGACCTTGTATTGGCAACGTAGGGCGAACCTCTGTAGCCGTCCTGGCCTGCCATTGGCGTTCGCCGCCCCGATCTGAGACACGACCTGTCCCTACGAACGAACACCGCTGCCGCCCGCGAGGTATTATGCCCAAAGCGCTCCTGATTGATCCCGTTGAAGTCCGTCAGCCCGGCGTGATCGTCGCCCCCGACATTCCCGTTAACCAGTACATCCCCGACCCAGAGGCCGAGGCGCGCACCTACGGCCGCGATGCCCTGGTTCGCATCTACCGCGACATGGTCCTCATCCGCGAGTTCGAGACCATGCTCGACCGTATCAAGAAGGAGGGCGTCTACGAGGGCATCGAGTATAGCCACAAAGGCCCCGCCCACCTGTCTATCGGCCAGGAGGCCGCCGCCGTCGGCCAGGCCTTCCACCTCATGCCCGACGACTTTATCTTCGGCTCCCACCGCAGTCACGGCGAGATTCTCGCTAAGAGCTTCTCCGCCATCGCCAGGCTGGACGACGCCTCGCTGACCGCCATCATGGCCGACTACCTGGGTGGCGCGCCGCTGCGAGTCGTTGAGGCCTACAGCCGCGACAACCCGCAGAGTGTGGCCCTCGACTACGTGCTATACGGCACGCTGGCTGAAATCTTCGGTCGCGCCACGGGTTTCAACGCGGGCCTGGGCGGCTCGATGCACGCCTTCTTCCCGCCCTTCGGCGTCATGCCCAATAACGCCATTGTTGGCGGCTCGGCCGATATTGCCACCGGCTCCGCTCTCTTCAAGCGCGTCAACCGCAAACCCGGCATCGTCATCGCCAACATCGGCGACGCCTCGATGGGTTGCGGGCCGGTCTGGGAAGCCATGATGTTCGCCGCCATGGACCAGTATCGTACCCTGTGGGACCCGGAGGCGGGCGGCGCGCCACCCATCCTGTTCAACTTCATGAACAACTTCTACGGCATGGGCGGCCAGCCTAAGGGCGAGACGATGGGCTTCGATACCCTGGCCCGTGTCGGCCTGGGCGTCAACCCAGAGGGCATGCACGCCGAGCGCGTCGACGGCCTCAACCCGCTGGCTGTGGCCGACGCCATTGCCC
>CAZJJF010000386.1:0-3859 GCA_964546245.1 uncultured Anaerolineales bacterium | reverse complement strand
TGGCAGCACTGACGACACAGGAAGTGACGGCGGCGGGTACAACCCTGACGTTTGCGGCGTGCGCCGGTGGGGGCGACACGTTTGTCAACGACGGGAACACCTTCCTCTACGTGAAGAATGGTAGTGGCGGGGCGCTCACGGTGACGGTTGCGGCCCCGGCCACGCCGCACGGCATGACCATCACGCCGCAGGCGGTGAGCGTCGGCGCGGGTAGCGAAAAGTGCATCAAGCCGTACCCGCAAGCGTTCACGCAGCCGGCCGCAGCGACAACGGCAATCACCTACAGCGGCGTCACGTCCCTGACGATTGCCGTTGTGAAGTTCACCCCGCCCGCGTGAGGGGGAGGAGCGTAAGACATGGCACAGGCAACGGACGGCATTACTTACCAGAACGTCGATGTGTTCTACTCGACCAATGGTAGCTCGTGGACGGAGGTCAGCGGCGAGACCAATCAGGTCGCCACGTCGGGGTTTGCCCGGCCCAAGACGGAGACGGCAACGTTCGAGAGCAGCACAAGCGGCCCCATCGTAATGGTGGGGTCGAAGGGCAGCGGCGAGGTCACAATCACGTCGCTATACCGCGAGAACGCCTCGGCGTTGTTCAAGGTGGCGCTGGATGCGTGGAGTAACAACAGCGACCTCTACTTCCGATGGACGCCGAAGGGGACAACGACGGGAAACTATCGCTTTACGACGGGCGCGGGGCGCGTGCTGGTCCAGCCGCTCCCCGTCGGGCAGGCGTCGAGCGGCGACATCCTGACGAGGGACATCGGGATCACGGTCGGCGCGGTCACTCTGGACACCGTTCCGTGATGACGGGAAAGGGGCGGGGGCATTCTTTCGTGTCTTCCACCTCCGCCCCTTTCCCGGTGTGAAACATCGTCTACTACCGAGAGGGGAGCTTGTGATTCAATTCGGGCGATTTACTTTGCGAGACCTGTCGGACCAGGGCGAAGGCTTCATCGAGCGCGTCATGCTCATTGGCGAGATACAGACTGCGGTGGCGGAGCAGCGCCGCCTGTCGCGCGTGGCACAGTCGCAGACCGACGCCGGTCGGGACGCGACGGCGACGAATGAGGCAGTGGGGATGCTACGCGCCAAGACGATCAGCCTGTCTATCCAACTCATAGAGGCCAGCCTGGTCGAAGTGGACGGCGCGCCGGTGGACCTTGACAACGATGATGACCGCGCCCGCGTGCGGCGCGCCCTGGGTAAGCTGAGCCAGGAAGAGTGGACATCTCTGGTGGAGGCGATGAAGGGCGAGTCCAAAAGCGACGGATGACGATGTAGCCCGGCCCACGGCGGAAATCGAGTACTGGGGACTGCGGGCGGCTATCGCATGGGAGCAGCGTAAGACGCCGACGACGGGCGGCAGCGAGCCGCTTGTGCCGTGGTGGGTGGCCTACGTCGATACGGCGGAGGCGTGGGGCGTGCCGCCGTGGGCCATCGTTGAGCGACAGATGAGTCACGGTGACGCCGTGGCGTGGATACGACGTGCGCAAACTCTGACACGCGCCCGACGCGACGCCGGGTAGAGGCTGGAAGACGAAAGAAGCCGCGCAATGACCGATGACCGAATTGCTATCCTCCTTGAAGCGGTAGACAATGCCAGCGGTCCCTTGCAGGGACTGGCTGGTCACATCGCTGATATGGCAGGCGGGGGCGTCCAGGCCCTGACCGGCGTGGGGACCGCCCTGGCGGGGATTGGTGTCATTGCGGGCGGCGCGGCGCTGGCTGGCGTCGTGGCGCTGGGCAAGGCGGGCGTCGATGCCTGGGGCGAGATGGACACGGCCAGCGACACCCTCATGCAGAAGACGGGCCTGACGGGTGACGCGCTGGATAGCATGACCGATCAGGTCATGTATCTACGCGAGACCTCGGTCGGCCTCAACAACGATACCCAGACCATCGCCGATACGATGGCTGTCTTCAGCCAGCGAATGGGGGATTCAGGCGAGTTTGCCAGTACGCTGACCGAGCGTGTCCTGCAATTCACCGACATTATGGGCGGCGACGCAAAGGCTAATACCGAGGCGTTCGCCAACGTCTTGCAGGGATTCGGCATCGAGAGTGAGGCGGGAGGCGCGGCCCTCGATAAGGTGTTCGTCGCTGCACAGAAGTTCGGTCTACAAGGCAATGAGCTGCTAGGGACGCTGGATAAGTTCGGGCCGACGTTGCGTCAGATGGGGCTAGGTGTCGAGGAAAGCGCGGTGCTGCTAGGCAATCTGAGCCGGGCGGGCCTCGACAGCGACAAGGCGATGGCGGCCATCACGAAGAGCGCCGCCGGGTTTGCCAAAGAAGGCTTGAGTATTCAGGATGGCATGGCGCAGGCCATCACCGCTATCCAGGGAGCCAAGACCGAAACGGAGGCCATGACCATCGCCGCCGACACGTTTGGCAGCAAGGCGGCGGTCACGATGGTGGACGGCATTCGCAGCGGCAAGATCACCGTGGATAGTCTGACGGGGAGCCTGGGCGATACGACGCTGGCCCTGGCGAATGCCACCGAGGCGGCCCTCGACGCGCCGGACAAGTGGGCGATGGGCATGACGCAGATTCAGAATGCGCTCGTGCCCGTGGGCGAGGCGGTGATGGGGCTGGCCGCCGACGTCATGCCGATGATCTCCGAGACCATTACCACGGTCGTCGTCCCCGCTCTGACCACCCTGGGCGTCTGGCTCCGCGATAATCTGCCGGGAGCGATTGCCACGCTCAAGGAAGTGTGGGCCAATCTGCAACCGGCGCTCCAGGTGGTCATGTCCTTCGTGACGGGAACGGTGTTCCCCATCCTTGCCACTTTTGGCGAGTGGCTGAAGACCAATCTGCCGGTTGCCATCGATGCGCTGGTCGGGTTCTGGCAAGAAACGTTGTGGCCCGCGTTGCAAGTTGTGGGCGCGTGGGTCCAGGGGACGCTGTTCCCCATCCTTGCCACTTTTGGCGAGTGGCTGAAGACCAATCTGCCGATAGCTATCGGCGTCCTGGTCAACATCTGGCAGACAGTCCTGCAACCGGCGTTGCAGGCGCTATGGGCGTTCATCGTTGACCCACTGACGCCAATTCTGAAGGTATTGGCGGACATCGTAGGCATCACGCTCAAACTGGCCTTCGAGGCGCTGGCGGGCGTATGGCAGAACATCCTCAAACCCGCGCTAGATGCGCTATGGGGCCTTATCCAGACTTATGTCGTCCCCCAGATGGAGGCCCTCTCCGACCGCCTCGGCGGGCTGCAAGGTGTCCTAAACACGGTGGGCGGTTGGATCGGCGGCGTCACAGATAAGCTGGAATCCTTCCGCGACATGCTATCGAGTATCGAGTTACCTGAGTTTCTACAGCGGCATTCCCCGTCCCCCATCGAACAGACGTTCATGGGGCTGGCAACCGTCACGCCGGAGGCGACGGCCACGGTAGACGCCTTCAAGACCGCTGTCTCCGGACTGGACAGCGCGTCGTTGAACGTGGCGTCCGTGGAGCAACTGGCGGCGGCCATGCGGATGCTGGTCGATGTCATGGGCGCGCCAGGGATGGGGGTCGAGCCGGGGTCCAACGATGAGGAACGTATCCAGAGCATGAGCGATGCCATTGGCCGCATCGCCTCGGCCATCAAGAATGTCGTAGAGACTATCCGGGCTGTCGTCCAGTTCGGCGGGTCGAGCGACGTGGCCTTCTTGGACGGCCCGGCGCGGGATTGGGTCATGGCCGTGTTCGGCTCGCTGACCCGGCTCGCGAATGACATGGCGGTCGAGGCCGGCCGCGTCCAGGTGGCCTTCCGCTCTGGCGTCGTGGAGGGGCAGAGTGAAGATCACGGTGGTCGCCGTAGAAATCTGGGCGGCGGGGGGGGGGGGGGGGGGGGGGGGGGGGGG
>CAZJJF010000385.1:0-3862 GCA_964546245.1 uncultured Anaerolineales bacterium | reverse complement strand
AGCGGGTTTGCTGTTCTGGCAAGCCCGCCTTGCCATTTTCGGCCATGAGGTTGCCTACGCTGGTAACGAAATGTTGCCCAATCTGGTAACGTCCGATTGCCGCGTTGGCTGACCCCGAAACGGGCGACTTGTGATAAGGTGAGCCTGTGACCGCCGACACCAGGCGGGCCAGGCCGCCGCAGGAGGGTAGCCATTCTCGAAGCGTGATGCCGAGGCATGGGGGGATTGAGTAGGTCGGTTCGCCGCGGCGAACCGGACCCTTATACCAAGGAGCAACATCCCATGCGTAACGTACGAGTGCTAGTGCTGGCTGTACTCCTGCCTCTGATGGCAGGGCTAATTGCAGGTCACCTGACTGCGGAGCCGGCCCAGGCTGCGACGAATCGCGCCTACTATCGAGTGACCCACACCGACACAGGCGGCAACAATGTGAAGGTTGCCGACGGATATACGGTTGAGTATCGTCTCTATCACAAGGACAACGGTTGGGGAAGTTGGGTTAGCAAGACGAACACGGGAACCATTGTGCTGACCTGTTCATCGACGACCCAGGCCTACCGATGGGAGTATGTCACCGACGACTTTGATGATGCCATCTACACGTCCGTGGAGTGGCGGGCAACTGTCACCTCGGGCTACTCGGGGAACAGGTGCAGTGACAGTGCAAGCAAGTCGTACGGTGCGACTGAGACACTCAACAAGCTGACCTTCCCTGGCGGTACAGCCACCAATCTCTTCAGCAACTACCAATAGGGGTGCATGCCGCAAGGCAATTCAAGGCGACCAGACAGTCTGGTCGCCTTGAATCGGCTCTTGCGGAGTCCTGAGGTCAAGGTCTCACCGCACCACATAGGGCAAGAACAGGCTGTTGGGGCTGGCCGGTGTGTGTGTAGGCGCGACCGTGGGTGTCGCCGTAGGGGTAGGAGATTCAGGCACGCCTGTCCTAGTAGGAGTTGCTGTCGGCGTGCTTGTGGCAGTTGCCCCAGGCAGAGAGGCGGTGGCTGTCGGCGTAGTGGTCGGGGTAGCTGTCCCGCCAAGAGGCGGAGTTATGATGACCGTGCTAGTGGCGCTAGCTACAGGTGATGTAGTCGCGGTAGCTGTGACAGTTTCCGTCGGGATTTTGGGTGAAGCGATCTGGGCGAAGACTTGAACGCGATTATTAGTCCACCCCTCGACTGAATACAGGTTACCGGACGAATCAAGCGTGAAGGTCCCGTAAGATGTGAGGTCATCGAATTGTCCAGGCCCTGCGCCATAGCCCCCCGGCTCGATCCGGGCGAGCGGGTCACCTGTTCCGGGCGCGAGCTTCCATATGGTATGAGCAGACAGATCGGACACATACACGTAACCGTCGCCATCCACCTCAACGTGGCTTAAGGGTGCATCGTCGAGCTGTCTTCCTGGACTGGTATCCGGAACGCGCCAGGTGGCTACAAGCACCCCTATAGAATCGTACACCTGAATCCGGGTCCATACTAGAGTGATATCAGGTCGGTCAGGCGGCGAGACCTCGACGTCATCTAGCACATAGACCCCGCCCCCTGCATCTACAGCAACATCACGTGGCTTGTTGAGGTTGGTCGGCCCACCTACGATTCTTTGAAGGCTCCCCCTATCGTCGAGCATCACAACACGGTGGTTGTAGGGGTCGGCTACATAGAGGTGGCCTGCATCGTCAAGATCGAAGCCACGCGGATAGGCGAAGATGGTCTGCGGGTAATCGGTGACAGGCGCGCAGGGGGGATCGCTTCGAAAGGTCTGTAGTACTGTCCCCTCAGGGGACAATCTGAGTATCTCACATTGGCGACTGATCAACAGGTTACCGGCTCCGTCCGCTTGGAGAAAGCGAATTGTCCGAAAATCGCGGGATTGAGCCGTCTGACGGATAAAGACGCCCTCCGGCGCGAATTGTTGCAGGCGGCCATCGCTCGCGTCATGCACCCAGATGTAGCCCGTGGGGCTCCAGGCGATGGAAGATGGGCTGACAAGTTGCCCGGGCGCGTGGCCTTCGTCGCTGCCCCAGGTAGGTAAAACCGCCTCGCCGGCCGGCGTGAAGCGCTGAATACGCATGGCGGTGGGATAGCCCGATCCAAAGCCACCTCCCTCTCCATCCGAGATGTGGAGCAAGCCATTCGGTCCCTGCGCGATACCTTGCGGCGTGTGGAACCCGCGCCATATCTCAGTGACCTGCCGCCTATCACGCCAGACGCGGGCAACGACGGTGTCGCTGTTCTGATCGGTTGCGTATAAATTGCCGTCCTTATCAACCTCGATGTCGGCGGGGTTGGTCAGCCCAAGATCGTTCCATTGCGCCAGCAGTTCTCCCTCGCTGCTGTATTTTTGAATCACCCCTCCGCCTATTCCGTCCTGCCCGACAAGATAGATCACATCCGCGCCCAGCTCACGCTTGACTTTGAGTGACATGGCGAAGCCAATGCGGTTCTCGCTAATGGTACGCCGTAACGAACCATCGGGTGAGAGCTTTTGAATGCGCGGCCGTCGCCTGGCATCGCCCCCCGATTCATCCTGGACGTACGGGTTATCGCTCACGTAAATGGAGCCATCTGAACCGACGCCAATGCCTTGTGGATACCAAAACCCATCCCAGTGAGTGAGAGGGGTACCATCTGACGCGAGCTTCTGAACTCGATGGTTATCGGTGTCACTGACATATACGTTCCCTACCGAGTCGAGTGCGATCCATTTTGGGACGTAGAACTCGCCTGGTCCGTTGCCGAGTTTGCCGAAGGTCCGAAGAGGCTGGCCCTGGGAATCGAGAACCTGAATGCGATGGTTACCGCGATCCACAACGTAGAGGTTGCCCGCCTGGTCGAATGCCATGCCCGTAGGCTGGTGATTAAACACACCGGGCGGTGGCTGGTGGGCCCACTGGCGCAGGAACTCGAAGCGCCACGTGACGCTGGGGAGGCCCTGCGCGGCGGCGGGCAGAGCAGCGGGGACGGCCAGGACGCCGACCAGAAGCAGGAGGCTGGCGAGGGCGAGCAGCACGAGAGGCACAGGACGCGGGCGGGACATGGCAGGTCTCCCTGGTGTGGAGGGTCTACGTGAATAGACGCCGCCGCCACGCGGGGGTGACGGCGCGGCGATTGCCAGTTTTGGCAATGCCTCTCTTTCTGGCGAGCGGATGCTGGCGGCAGCGAGCTGAAGTACCCGGCGGTGTAAGGGACGGCAGCGGGCTGAAGTACCCGGCGGTGTAGGGGCGGGCGCCAGCGCGCGGCGCATCAGCGACGGAGCCAGGGGGGGCGATGGATCCACCCCTGGCTCTTTTGTGTTTTAAGACATTGACTGACAGGATGTTAGCTCATATAATTGCGGGCGCTGGACCACGCCCTGGCGCCCAACGCGCCCCTCCGGGGGGCGGAGGATGGAGAGAGGCAATGCCTTCACCAGCGCGAATCCGAGTGGTGTTGGCCATGGAGGCTGATCTCGTGTTGTCAGGCGTGCAGTCAGCTCTGGCTCAGACACCCTCGATTGACATAGTCGGTGAGGCGCGCGATGGCGCGACGGCCCTGGCGCTGGCGTGTCAGCAGGCGGCCGATGTTCTTCTGCTCACTTGCTCCCTGGCTGGTATGCTGGCGTCAGACGGGGCGGCTCAGGTGCCCGAGGCGGGCATGCCTGCTCGCCTTCTGGTTCTGGGCGCGCCCGATGATGAGGCCTGTCTACGGGCCATGCTCGCGCTTGGCGCGGCCGGCTATGTGGCGACTACCGAGCCGGGGCGGGCGATAGCCGCAGCGGTGCGCGCCGTGGCGCGGGGACAGCCCTACTTCAGCCTGGCGATCCAGAAGCGCCTGGCAGAGTTAGCGGCCCAGGCCGCCGCCGAGCCGGGTGAGCTCGACAAGGT
>CAZJJF010000384.1:0-3868 GCA_964546245.1 uncultured Anaerolineales bacterium | reverse complement strand
GGCGATGGCTCACCTGGCAGCCAGCACGCCCCACCTCATCTACGCCTGCGACACCCACTACCCGTGGCAGGCCGAGGACGTCATCGTCGGCGGCAAACTCCAGTTCCGCGATGGTATGCTCGACGTGCCAAGCGGCCCTGGCCTGGGCGTCGAACTGGACCGCGACCGCCTCGCCGCACTGCACGAGAATTACCAGCGCGGCGACTGGCGCGCCCGCGACGACACCGCCGAGATGGTGCGCCGCGACCCATACTACCTGCCGCTGCGACCGCGCTGGTGAGCGGGCCGAGAGGAATCATGCAGACCATGCCCCTGACCAACGCACCCACTGCCAACGGTATCACCTCCCGCGAGCGGCTGCTGATTGCCCTGGCCCACCGCGAGCCGGACCGAATCCCCTACGACCTGGGTAGCACGCAGGTGACGGGTATCCACGTCGTCGCCTATCTCCGCCTGCGCGACTATCTGGGCCTGCCGCCGGTCGAGCCGGTGGTGTGTGACGTTATCCAGCAGCTCGCCTTGCCCGATGATGACGTGATTCAGGCGCTGGGGGTGGACGTGCGCGGCCTGTTCCCCCTCAACAGCCACAACTGGAACGTGGTGGCCGTCGATGCGGGGGAGGACTGGCAGTACACCGACGAGTGGGGCATCACCCACGCTCGCCCCAAGCCCGACGGCCTGTACTTCACGGCGGTGCGCCACCCGTTGGCCGATGCCACCAGCGTCGCCGAGGTCGAGGCTCACAAGTGGCCGGACACGGGCGACCCGCGCCGCATCGAGGGACTGCGCGAGCAGGCGCTGGCCTATCGCGCCCAGGGCAAGGCGGTCATGATCAAGGGGGTGCTGGCGGGGATGTTCGAGATGGCGCAACGCGTGCGGGGGATGCAGGCGCTCCTGATGGACATGGCTTCGGACGAGGCTCTGGCAGGCGCGGCGCTGGACAAGATGCTGGAATGCAAGCTGGCCTTCTGGGAGATGGCTCTGCCCTGCCTGGCCGACGTGGTGGATGTGATCTCCGAGGCCGACGACTACGGGACGCAGGAGTCGCAGCTCATCTCGCCACGCATGTTCCGCGCCCAGATCAAGCCGCGACTGGCCGTGCTGTTTGCTCGCATCAAGGCGCTTGCGCCCAACGCGGCCCTGTTCATGCACTCCTGCGGCAATGTCCGTCCGCTGCTGCCCGACTTCATCGAGCTGGGCGTGGACATCCTCAACCCGGTCCACATCCGGGCGCGAGGGATGGAGCCGACGGCTCTCAAGCGCGACTTTGGCCGCGACATCGCCTTTTGGGGCGGCGGCGTAGACACCCAGGGCGTGCTGCCCTCCGGCACGCCCCAGGCGGTGCGCGACGACGTGCGCCGCAACATCGACGCCCTCGCGCCGGGTGGCGGCTTCGTCTTCAACACCGTCCACAACATCCAGGCCGACGTCCCGCCTGAAAACATCGTCGCCATGCTCGAGGCGCTCCGCGAGGGCTGAGACCTGTAGCGATAAGCGGGTTCCCTAATCCAGGAGGCCCGATGGACCTGGTGAGTCTGGTGGGTTTCCTGGCCGGACTAGAGCAGAACAACAACAAAGCCTGGTTCGAGGCGAATCGCGGCCGCTACGATGCCTTACGCGCCGACTTCATCGATCTGGTAGAGGAGGTGGTCTTCGGCGTCGCTGCCTTCGACCCGCGTATCCAGGGCGTCGTGCCCAAGGCCACCCTGTTTCGTATCCACCGGGATGTGCGGTTCGCCCGCGACAAGTCACCGTACAAGACAACGTTTAGCTCGTCCATCAGCGACCGGGGTCGCATCGGCGCGCCTGGCTACTATTTCCAGGTCGATCACACGGGCAAGCTGATGGTCGGCGGCGGGCTGTGGATGCCTGACGCTGACGCGCTGGCGCGTATCCGTACTTACATCGCCACGCGGCCTGGCGCCCTTGAGGCGGTGCTGGCGGGCGAGGCCTTCGCCCGCAGCTTTAGCGACTTCGATGGACCACGCCTCCAACGCCCACCGCGTGGCTTCGACGAGAGCACGCCACACCTGGAGCATGTCCGGCTCAAGAGCTTCACTGTCGGGCGCGAGGTGGAGGTGAAGTCGCTGGACGAGGACGCGGCGGCGCCCTTCATTGTCGACACGTTCCGCGCCATGTACCCCGCCATCCAGTGGCTCCGCGATGCCGTCCGCGCGCCGCTTGCGCCTGGCTGATGACGGGTATGCTATCGTCGGCCGGTCGTCTGCGTTGAGAGCGGTGTTGACCCGTGCCCCTATCGTAACGGCAAGTCTACCGGCTGTCTGGTGCGGGCCGAGAGCAGGGCCGCCTGGCACAGCTCGACGGCGGCGCGGCCGTCGGCGCCGGTGACGGCGGGGGTCTGGCCGCTGCGCAGGGCATCGATGAAGGCCTGGTTCTGCGCCGCGAAGGATTCCAGGCGCACCGGATCCAGCGGGTTGAAGGGGTCGAAGGGGGGCTGTTCCCAGACGCGCTGCCATGCGCCATCCACGCCCAGGTCCAGGTGGGCGTAGCCATCCATGTCCAGCAGACCCCGCGAGTCGACCACCTGGGAGTGGAACTGGCTGACGGGGAAGGCCATACCCGGCATCTCCATGTTGATCCATACCTGGCCGGTCGCGCCGCTCTCGAAGTCGACCAGGGCGTTGGCGCTCAGGTTGGGAATGCCGTGCTGCCCCACGCTCGTCACCTGGGCGTAGATGCGCTGCGCGTCGCTGCCTACCAGCCAGCGCAGCATATCGAAATTGTGGACAGCCTGGCTCATGAACAGGCCCGCGTCGGGGTCGTTGTACCACGGACGGTCGCCCACGACGGGGACTGACCACGCCTCCGGGAGCAATGACCAGACGCGAGCGTGGCGTACCTCGCCGATGCGCCCCGCCTGGATGAGGGCCTGGGCGCGGGCGTGGACGCCGCGAAAGCGCTGGCTCTGGATGACCATGAGGGTCACACCCGCCACGTCGCAGGCCTGAATCATCGCATCACACTCGGCCACGCTCGTCGCCATAGGCTTCTCGGCCAGCACGTGCTTGCCGGCCGCGGCCGCCAGCTGTG
This sequence comes from uncultured Anaerolineales bacterium, assembly GCA_964546245.1. Lineage (GTDB taxonomy): Bacteria > Chloroflexota > Anaerolineae > Epilineales > JAHCIE01 > JAHCIE01. The sequence continues at coordinate 817 of CAZJJF010000384.1, read as the reverse complement.
TCTGCTCCGATCGAACCTGCTCCGGCGCGGTGATAATGACGGCATCCACGTCGGGCCGCGCGACCAGCGCCTCGACCGACGGCTCGGCGGCGACGCCGTAGCCGCCGGCCAGAGCGGGAGCGCGGCGGCCGCCCGCGATGGCGACGAGGCGCGCGTGGTGGGTGTACTTATCGGCCACCTCGGCGTAGGTGTGGGCCATGAAGCCGGAGCCGATGATGCCCAGGCGAATGGTGTCCATGCGCTTTCCCCCGAATGATGCCAGCTTGATGGCAAGTGATGTGGTTTGGGCAGTATGCCAGGCTGCGACGACCCTGTCAAGGGTCTGGCGCGGGGGAATGTCGTGTCTATCGTCGCTGCTTCTGGCGACCGGTACATTTCTGGTACATTCCCGGCAGCCTGGCGGCCTCGCCTCGGCACGAATTCGTGTATAATCCTGCCAGGCGAGCCTGGCTCTCAATTCGCCAGGCCAGATAAGGAGATATTCCATGCGAATGAGATCGATTGTCACCTGGCTGCTGCTTCCCCTGGCGGCCACTCTGATGCTGCTGATTGCCGCCCCCGCCACCCAGGCGCAGGGCTGCCAGTTCGTGCTGGGGTTTGCCACCAGCCAGCAGCAGATTCCCCAGATTGTTGGCAGCTGTCTGACCAACGAGGTTTTCGACGCCCAGGGCAATTCGAATCAGATGACCACTAACGGCATGATGCAGTGGCGCAAGGCCGACAACTTCACCGCCTTCACCGACGGCTTCCGCTCCTGGGTCAACGGGCCGTGCGGCCTGGAGATGCGCCTCAACAGTCAGCGCTTCCCCTGGGAGGC
>CAZJJF010000383.1:0-3943 GCA_964546245.1 uncultured Anaerolineales bacterium | reverse complement strand
GGCGACGGGAGGATGGGAGCGATGAGCTGGACGCGGCGCTCGGTGTTGGTGATCGTGCCGTCTTTCTCCATGGCCGAGGCGGCGGGTAGGACGACGTGGGCCAGCGCGGCGGTCTCGCTCATAAAGATGTCGGCTACGACCAGGAGATCGAGGCTACGCAGGGCCTGCTCGACGTGACTCAGATTGGGGTCGGACAGCATGGGGTTCTCGCCCATGATGAGCATGGCCTTGACCCTGCCTTCTTCCGCCGCGTGCATCATCTCCACGACGGTCAGGCCGGGGGTCGGCGGCAGGTCGGGGAGGCCCCACACCTGGGCGACGGCGCGGCGCCTGGCCTCGTCTGTGACCGGCTGATAGCCGCTGAGAACGTTGGGCAGCGCGCCCATGTCGCACGCGCCTTGGACGTTCGACTGGCCGCGCAGCGGGTTGACGCCGGTGGAGGGCTTGCCAATCTGCCCGGTGAGCATGGCGAGGTTTGCCAGGGTGAGAACCATCTCTGTGCCGTTGCTGCGCTGGGTGATGCCCATGGCGTAGAGGATGGTGGAACGACCGCGGGGTGGTGCGACCGAGGGGCCGTCTGTCGGCATTGGACCTTCGTCCTTCGTCGTTTGTCTCTCCCCCAGGGCGTACACCCGCGCTGCTTGCTCGATGAGACGGGCGGGGACGCCGGACATTAACGATGCCATCTCTGGGGTGTAGCTCTCGACGGCGCGCCTGAACTCATCGAAGTTCTCGGTGCGCTCGGCGATGAAGGCCGTGTCCGCCCAGCCTTCACGCAAGATGACGTGGGCCATCGCCAGGAAGACGTAGATGTCGGTGCCTGGCTTGGGCTGCAAGAAAAGGCTGGCGTGGTCGACCAGGGGGATACGGCGCGGGTCGATGATGACTAGATTCGCTCCCTTCTTCACCGCGCGCACCACCTCGTAGCCAATCACCGGATGGGACTCGGCGGTGTTGGAGCCGGTGATGAGGATGCAGTCGGCGTCGCGGATGTCGCGAACGGGGTTGGTCATCGCACCGCTACCGAAGGCCATGCCCAGGCCGGTCACTGACGACGAGTGGCATAGCCGCGCGCAGTGGTCGACGTTGTTGGTTCCGACGCTGGTGCGCATCAGCTTCTGGAACAGGAAGTTCTCCTCGTTGGTGCAGCGCGCCGAGGCGAGGCCCGTCACGGCGTCGGGGCCGTGGGTCTTGACGATGTTGGACAACTGGCCCGCGACAATGTCCAGGGCCGTATCCCAACTCACCGGCACGAAATCAGTCTTGACAGTGACCGGGCGGCGGCCGCCAGCGCGACGGCCGGTGACGGACGACGGGCCACCGGCGGAGGTCTTTCCATCGTCGCTGGTCGCTGGTCGCTGGTCAGTAGCCGCCTCGGTGGTTGCCATGAGGCCGAGGCGCTCCAGAACGTCGCGGCGGACGAGGGGTTGGGTCAGGCGGTCGGGATGGGTGGCGAAGTCCCAGCCGAAGCGTCCCTTGACGCACAGAAACTCGCCGTTGACTGGGGCCTGTCGGAAGCCCTGGGCGTATAGAATCTGGCCGTCCTTGACGGCGTACTCGACAGCGCAGCCCACGCCGCAGTAACCGCAGATGGTGCGTTTGCGCTGCAACTCCCACTCGCGGCCACGGCGCAGGCGCGAGGTGGGCAGGAGGGCGGCGGTGGGGCAGACCTGGACGCAGCTGCCGCAGAAGACGCACGTCGAGTCAAGCATCGGGCCGTCGAAGGGTGTCGCGACATGGCTGGTGAAGCCGCGCCCGCTGATGTCGATGGCGTTGCGGCCCACGATCTCGTCGCAGACGCGGACGCATTTGGCGCACAGGATGCAGTACTGGTGGTCGCGGATGAAGAAAGGGTTGTCCTCCTGGAACAAGGGGCGCGATAGCTCGAAGTCATAGGCTGTCTCCGAGATACCGAACTGGTAGGCGTAACGCTGCAAGTCGCACGCCCCGTTCTTGTCGCAGACGGCGCAGCGCAGTGGGTGGTCGGACACGAACAGGTCGATAATGTCGCGACGAAGGGCGGTGAGGCGGTCACTCTGGGTGTGGATGACCATACCCTCCTCGGCGCGCAGGCCGCAGCTGGGGGTAGGGGCGGCGCGGCCTTCGACTTCGACCAGGCACAGGCGGCAGCCGCCGGAGGGGACAAGCTCAGGGTGGTAGCACAGGCGCGGTACATCGATGCCGTGGGCCAGGGCGGCTTCCAGGACGCTCGAACCGTCGGGCGTCTCTATACGCCTGCCATCGATGGTCAGGGTGGTCATGCTCGCACCTCCTCGGCGGCCGAGAGCGGTACGCGATGGGAGAGCGTCGCGCTGTTGGCCGCGGGGGCCTCGTCCATGTGGCAGACGCCGGCCGGGCAATGATGATGCTCGATGTGGGCGATATACTCGTCCTTGAAATAGCGCAGGGTGGTCAGGACGGGGTTAGGCGCGGTCTGGCCCAGGCCGCACAGGGAGGCCGTGCTGACGGTGGCGCACAGATTGAGCAGGCGATCCAGGTCGGCGGGCTGGGCGCGGCCGTGGCTGATGCGGGTCAGGATGTTGAGCATCTTGCGGGTCCCGACGCGGCAGGGGACGCACTTGCCGCAGGATTCGTCCTGGGTGAAGGTGAGGAAGTAGCGGGCAAAGTCGACCATGCAGGTGGTGTCGTCGACGGCTACCATGCCGCCGGAGCCCATGATCGCGCCCGTCGCCTTGAGATCTTCGTAGTCGATGCGCGTATCAATCAGCTCAGCCGGGATGCAGCCCCCGGATGGTCCGCCCAACTGGACGGCCTTGAACGGCCGGCCGTCTTTGCATCCGTCGCCTAGTTCGAAGATCATCTCGCGCAGGGTCATGCCGATGGGGACTTCGACCAGGCCGGAGTTCTTGATCGCGCCGGTCAGAGCGAAGGCCTTCGTCCCGCCGCTCCTGGCTGTGCCCATGCCGGCGAACCAGCCTGGGCCGTTGAGGATGATAGCCGGGACGCTGGCGTAGGTTTCGACATTGTTGATGTTGGTGGGGTAGCCCCACAGGCCGTGGGCCGAGGGGTAGGGTGGGCGCATGCGTGGCATACCGCGCTTGCCCTCGATGGAGTTCATCAGGGCGGTCTCTTCGCCGCACACGAAGGCGCCGGCGCCCTCCTTGATGACGAACTCGAAGTTCATGCCCGTGCCGAGGATATTCTGGCCGATGACCCCGTACTCGCTGGCCTGTTTGATGGCGCGGCGTAGCGCCTTGACGGCCAGGGGGTACTCGGCGCGCACGTACAGGTAGCCCTTAGCAGCGCCGATGGCGCGGGCGGCGATGAGCATGCCTTCCAGCAATCGGTGCGGGTCGCCTTCGATCATGGTGCGGTCCATGAACGCGCCAGGGTCGCCCTCATCGGCGTTGCAGATGAGGAACTTGATGGCTCCCGGCTCCTTGCGGGTCAGATCCCACTTCATGCCAGCCGGGAAGCCGGCGCCGCCGCGCCCACGCAGATGCGAGTCCTTGATGCTCTGGATGATCTGGTCGGGCGACATTTCCAGGGCCAGGCGGAAGGCGGCGTAGCCGTTGTGTCCCAGGTAGTCATCCAGGGAATGGGGGTTGATGACACCGCACAACCCTGTGGTGACTTTGACCTGACGGCCGAGGAAGTGGTAGTCGGCCTTGTCGTTGCGGCGGCTGACCACCCAGTCGGGGGCGATGCCGCGCCCCCGCGCGCCGAAGTGCTGGTCGAGGATGAGCGGCACGCGCTCAGGGCTGACGGGGCCATACAGCGTAGATTGACCGTCGATCAGAATCTCTACCAGCGGTTCGCGGTGACATGCGCCCAGGCAGCCAGTCCGCTGGAGGTCAACATCCAACTGGCGGCGGTGGATGTAGGTGTCGATGGCCGAGAAGGTGGCCTCGGCCCCAGCAGCCAGGCCGCAGGTGGAGACGCCGACGCGGATGATGGCGGTCATGGCTGTGCCTCCTCGGCT
>CAZJJF010000382.1:0-3948 GCA_964546245.1 uncultured Anaerolineales bacterium | reverse complement strand
CCTATCCCTCGCTCTTCTTCGCTGTCTTTCCTGTCACTCTTTAGTTGTTAAGGTCATCCGACACACAAAGGCCTGGCAACAAGCCAGGCCTTCAAAACCTTCGCTTGCCGCGCTGCTTATTTCAGTTACATACCGTCTGGCGATCTGCCACAGGCGGCTCCACTGTGTGTGTCGAATGCGAAGACTATTATACTCGCTTCGCGGGGCGTGTCAAGTCCCAAAATTACGAACCTCGGCGCACCCCTCGCCCTGACTGGGACGTTCCAAGCCGCAGCTTCTTACGCGCCCACCAGATCAGCCAGGCGCAGATGAGCCATTGCACCCGACTGTACCCGACGCCCCGCCTTAGCGCAGATACTCGTGGGCCATCTGGACCGCCATGGCTCCTTCGCCCACGGCTGACGCCACCCGCTTCACTGACCGCAAGCGTATATCACCCACAGCGAACACACCCGGCAAGTTCGTCTCCAAGAGCATGGGCGGCCGCCCGAGCAACCAGCCATCCGGCGGCCGCCCATCGACCATCAAGTCTGGGCCCGTCGGGATGAAACCGCGCCTGTCGCGCACGATAGCGCCGTCCAGCCACTCGGTACGGGGTTCCGCGCCAATGAGCGCGAACAGGGCCTCGACAGGAATGCGCGTCACGGCCTCAGACCCCTTCTCACGCACCAGGAGCCCAGCCAGTCGGTGCGCCCCATCACCGTCCACGATCTCGGTATTGAGGTGCACTTCAATGTTCTCTCGCTCCATAATTTCTTTGACCAGGTAGTCCGAAATGCCTTGCGCCAGGTCGGACCCACGCACCAGAAGCAACACGCATTCGGCGTAGTCGGCGAGAAACAGGGTCGCCTGGGCGGCCGAGTTGCCACCGCCAGCAACAGCCACCCGACGCCCCCGCAAGGCCAGCGCCTCCGTGGATGCCGAGCCGTAGAACACGCTCGCTCCTACCAGCGAATCCAGGCTCGGGATCCCCAGCCGCCGGTAGTCCACCCCCATTGCCAGGACAACCACTCGGCCGCGAGCCTCAGTTCCGTCGGACAGCGCTAAAACACGCTCGCGACCCTCGGCGCGCAGACTCGTGACCGCACGCATGAGCGAGAAATCAGCCCCAAATAGCCACGCCTGCTCGTAGGCCCGCGCAGCGAGGGTCGCGCCATTGATGCCCCGGCTAAAGCCCAGGTAGTTGCGAATCCGCGAGCTGGCTCCAGCCTGTCCGCCGATGGCGCTGCGTTCGATGACCAGGGTTCGCAGCCCCTCTGACGCGCCATAGACCGCCGCCGACAGGCCAGCTGGCCCCGCGCCAACCACAATCAAGTCGTAGAGACCAGCGCCTGGCGACGTGCCTGCCCCGTAAGCATCCGCGAGTTCCGAGTCGGATGGGTCTCGCAACACCAGGGCATCATAGAGAATGACTACGGGAAACGGCCCTGCCTCGGCGTGGGTCTGGCGTAGCAGCTTGCGGCCACGTTCCTCGTACCGGTCGTAGAAGCCATAAGGGATAGCATAGCGATCGAGCAACTCCCGCAGCTCGTGAGAGCGTGCCGCCCACTGCTCACCCACGATGCGCACCGTCTCTGCACTCAATCGCTGTAACCGCGTCCATTCCTCGAGGAAATCGGTAACAACCTTGTGAAACTCCTCATTCGGTGAACTCCAGGGCTTGGCGACGAAGTAGTTGATCTCACCGCGATTCATGGCCTGCGGCAGCGTCGAGCCAATGGCTGTATCGTCCCACTCGAAGAGGAGGATGCGGCGCGCCTGTGGGCAGATGGCATGCGCCTGGTCCAGAAATTCGACGCCTTCCATCTCCGGCATCCATTGATCGGCCAGGACGAGCACCACATCGTCGCCCGCGTCACGAAGCGCGGCCAGGCGAACCAGGGCTTGCTGCGCTTCGCCCAGACACTCGATGGTATAGTCAGCTGCGTAGCGTTTCCTGAGTTCCGCCTCGATCATGCGGAGCGCGTCGGGATCGTCGTCTATTGCCATCACCACACGCTGCTGCATCATCTTCCTCCCATAGATCGCAACCGGCTATCTGACATAGACCTGGCGACGAGCAAGAGTCAGGCCAGACGCCCGCTCGCCTGGCTCACAGATGCCGCAAGGTGGACAGCGGGGTCGCGCGCGCCCCCCGCCGGCTGCAGAGGAGTGATACGAAGAGCGGCGGGCAATCAGGTAAAGGCATCAGGGTCGCCCATCTTTCCCTCACCGACGGCCAAGCCGCGCGTAGTGTGAACCTGCCACGCCACGACGGCGACGGCAGCAGCCAGGGCCAGAATCAGCAGCCACGCCACGACCAGCGCGCCGAGACCAACCCGAAGCTGATGGGCCAGGATACTGTCGCCGAGGCTCCACACGGTCTGGTCGAAGGCAATACCGCCTTCGCGGATGACCTGATCGTGAGTCACGATGGGGTCCAGGCGGAGGGTCGCCACCTGGGCGAGGAAGCCGAACGCCCACATCACGGCGGCCAGGAGCGGGCGACGCACCAGGTAGGCCGCCGTGGCGGCGGCCAGCACAGGCAGCAGGGGAATCAGTAGGCGGGGGCCGTAGGCCCAGCCCCCTTCCCACTCGCGCCACATGGCGTGGAAAAGGAAGAAGGCCGCGACGCCCAGGCTCAGGCCCAGCCAGAAGGCGCGACGACGCACCAGCCCGTGCCGGGCGGCCGGGATGAACGCCAGGGTCCAGGGGGCAAAGAAGAGCAGGCCACGTCCCGGCGACACCAGATTCCCAACCACGCCTATCCACTGTAGCTGAAATCCGCCGCTATAGCCCCCATCCCAGAGCGTCCCGTAGCGATAGAAGTTGTAGCCGACCAGCATGGCGACGCTCACGCTTAGCGCCAACCCAACGCCCAACCAATCGCGCCGCGGTCGCCCCCACAGCCAGGCCAGATAGGCCACCGCAAATACCAGCGCCGATGGTCGAAACAAGGCCGCCGCCACGACAGCCAGCGCCGACAGGGCCAGCAGCCCCCGGCGGCTGGATCGCAAGCCGGCGTCTGCGAGCAAGACTGCCACCAGCAAGCCCAGACTCGCGCCCACCTCGCTACCGAAGCCACGACTCGCCAGCCAAAAGGGCGACGCTGTCGCCAGGAGCGCGCCGCCCAACGCCGCCGCGGCCAGACCGGCGCGACGACCGACGGCGTATACCACTAGCGCGACGGCGAGACCCCCCAGCAGCACGTTCAGCCACTGGGCAAGCTGCGCCGCTGGGAGTGAGCGCGCCAGGCGGAATCCCGCCCAGTCGAAGGCCGCTCCGCGCGGCAAGCTAGTGCGCCCCAGGCCGTATAGCGCGGCGCCCAGGCCAATCTGGCCGATGCCGTACTTGGTGTACAGCTCACCGTCGCGGCCTTCGCGGCCAATCTCGACGCGCTCGTTGAGCCAGCGCATGTGGGAGATGGCGGGCGAGCCACGCTCCCACCACGCGACAGCGGCGGCCAGGGTGGCAGCGTCGTCGGAGGTCTGGATACCCAGATGGGGAAGGCCAAACAGGAGGAGGCAGACAACGAAGGACAGACCGGCGAGGGCGCCGGCCCGAACGACCGTCAGCGGAGAGCGCAGGGATAGCGACGACATGAATCCTCGGCCACAGGATGGCGACATCATACGCCGCCTGGCGCGTATTGACAAGTGACGCATCATCCGGCTTGCGCGCCGCGTCATCCTCCGCTACACTTCGTCTACCTTACTGCACGACACCTTGTCGAGGGCGTGACTATGGAAGTCATTGACTCGCAGCTTGACCCACAGGACGACCGCTTTCAGGCGAACCGCCAGCACAACGCGGCGCTGGCCCAGGAACTGCGCGACCGCCTGGCCCAGGTGCGACGCGGCGGTGGTGAGCGCGCCCAACGACGCCACGCCGAGCAGGGCAAGCTCTACGTGCGCGAGCGCATCCGCCGCCTGCTCGACCCCGGCGCGCCCTTCCTGGAACTCTCCCCCC
>CAZJJF010000381.1:0-3951 GCA_964546245.1 uncultured Anaerolineales bacterium | reverse complement strand
GATCCACGGCGCGTACTGGCACAACAACTTCGGCCGGACGATGAGCCACGGCTGCGTCAATCTGCCCCTGCCCGCCGCCGCCTGGATGTTTAACTGGGCCAGCGTCGGCACGCCCGTCGTCGTCACGCGCTAACACTTCCTGGAGAAACCGCGAGCGGGGCGGGGGGACCATCCCCCCGCCCCGCTCGCGTGTCTTGCCCCGTCTCTTTCGCTGGGAGAGGGAAGCGGATGTTCACTTCGCCCCCGGCGCGTGACGCTCGTCCTCGCCGGGCGTCTCGCGCAGCAGAGCGATGGCGTGGGGCAGCACGGGGAGGATGACCTCCAGCCCCTCACGCACGGCCTTGGGGCTGCCAGGCAGGTTGACGATCAGCGTACGGCCGCGGATCCCCGCCACGCCGCGCGACAGCATGGCGTGGGGCGTCACCTTGAGGGACGCGGCTCGCATCGCCTCGGCCAGGCCGGGGGCCTCGCGGTCGATCACGCGCCGCGTTGCTTCCGGCGTCACGTCGCTGGGTGCAAAGCCAGTACCCCCTGTCGTCAGAATCAGGTCGATAGCGCCGCCATCCGCCCACTGGGCGAGAATCGCCTGGATATCAGTCTGGCTATCGGGTAGCATGTGCGCCTGCGCAATCTGCGCGCCTAACCGCTCGCGCACCAGGCTCTCGATGGTTGGCCCACTCTCGTCGGGTCGCTCGCCGCGCGACCCGCGTGTGCTGATGGTAAGCACGCCTACCCGAATCTCCATTGGCCCCTCCCTATGCCGCGCCTGTCTATGCTGATTATAGTTCCCTGCTCACGGCCAGGCAACGCCACGACCGGCCTGGCCGTGAGGTGGCGGATTCTCCACCCAGACCCCTTGACGCGCCCGACCCGAAGGTTGTACACTTGTAATGATACAAATGAAAGGCCCACCCTTGCTACCTATAACCCTCACGATCGATTCTCACGTGCCTGAGCCACTCTACGCTCAGGTGGCGCGCCAGATGCGCGCCGCCATAGCCGCCGGCAGCCTCGCCTCCGGCCAGGCGCTCCCGACGGTTCGCGCCCTTGCTAATCACCTCCGCTGCACGCCGGGTACGGTCGCTCGCGCTTATGCCACCCTCCAGCAAGAAGGCCTCATCGTCACCCGACGCGGCGGTGGAACCCACGTCGTGGACCATGCCGCGCCGCCGCGACCCTGGCTGCGCGAGGCGTGGCTGGTCAACAGCCTGGAGCGCTACCTCCTCGATGCCCTGGGCCAGGGCTACACACCCGCCCAGATCGAAGCGGCCTTTGGGCTGGCCCTGGCGCGCTGGCGCGACGTGACGCTGAGCGGCGACATGGAGGCCCCGGCGGAGCGCGTCGGCCTGGCCTTTGCGGGCAGCCACGACCTGTCGGTGGAGGCTCTCTTCCGCCTTGTGGAGCGCGGCCCAACTCACCCCCACGCCAGCGTGACCTTCATCGGCTCCCTGGGGGGGCTGATGGCCCTCGCCGAGGGCCACGCCGACATCGCGGGGGTTCATCTCCTCGACGAGACAGGCGAATACAACCTGCCTTATGTAAGGCGACTGCTGCCCGGCCGGCACGCCACCGTCATCAACCTGGTGACACGCCTGGTTGGGTGGATTGTGCCGCCGGGCAACCCCCTGGGTATTGAGGAGTGGGACGCGCTGGCGCGACCTCGCCTGCGCCTCGTCAATCGTCAGCGCGGCTCCGGCACTCGTGTGCTGCTGGACCGTCAGCTCGACCGCCTGGGGTTGACAGGGGCAGATCTGACGGGCTACGCGCGCGAAGAGGCGACCCACCTCGGTGTCGCGCAGGCCGTGGCGCGGGGCGAGGCCGACCTGGGCCTGGGCATCTACGCAGCGGCGCGGGCCTGCGGGTTGGACTTCGTTCCGCTTGTCGAAGAACCCTACGACCTGGTCATTCCGGGCGAGACCCTGAATCGCCCGGCGGTACAGGCCGTACTGGACACACTGACTGGCGAAACATTTCGCGCCGTCGTGGATGCGCTCGGCGGCTACAGCATTGAGAGCAATGGGAAACAAACACACCTGTAGGGCAGGGCATGCCTGCCCTACAGGCTCAAAGGAGACTCGGCCATGCGGTTCCTGATTACAGCCCTCATTCTTGTCCTGACGCTGTCCCTGGCGGCATGCAGCGCCGCACCCCAGGCAGCCGCGCCGGCGGCGACCGTTGCCGCGCCCACCGCCGCGCCGGCGGCGGCCAAGCCCGCCAACGCTGAGATCATTCTGGCGACGACCACCAGCACCCAGGACTCAGGCTTGCTAGACGTGCTCGTGCCCCTGTTCCAGAATCAGACCGGCTACACGGTCAAGACGGTCGCCGTCGGCTCCGGCCAGGCGATGAGCATGGGCGAGCGCGGCGAGGCCGACGTGCTGCTGGTCCACTCCCCCGACGCTGAGCAGAAGTTCATGGCCGGCGGCCACGGCGTGCAGCGGCGGCTGGTGATGCACAACGACTTCCTCATCATTGGCCCCGCGAGCGACCCGGCCAAGATCAAGGGGACCAGGTCTGTTGTGGAAGCCCTCAAGAAGATCGCCGAAAGCAAGGCCCTCTTCATCAGTCGCGGTGACAACTCCGGCACCGACGCCCTGGAGAAGAAACTCTTTGGCCTGGCGGGTGGCGTGCCGAAGGGTCAGCCGTGGTACCAGGAGACCGGCCAGGGCATGGGCGCGACGCTCAACGTCGCCAACGAAAAGGACGGCTACACTATCACGGACCGCGCCACCTACCTGGCGCGCAAGAAGGACCTGAAGCTGGCGCCGATGGTTGAAGGCGATGCGCCGCTGTTGAACATCTACCACGTCATTGAGGTCAACCCCAGCAAGTCGGCCAGAATCAATGCGGCGGGCGGCAAGGCCTTCGCTGATTTCATGGTCGCGGCGGCGACCCAGAAGGCTATCGGCGAGTTTGGCAAGGACAAGTTCGGCCAGGCCCTGTTCGTGCCCGACGCGGGTAAGAAGATCGAGGACGTGGGGAAGTAATCGCCGGATGGACGTCCTTGTCAACGGCAGCGTCGAGGCCATCCGCCTGCTGCTCAGCGGCGACCCTGAATTGTGGCAGGTCATCTGGCTGTCGCTACGGGTCTCCCTGACGGCGACGTTTCTCAGCCTGCTCATCGGCATCCCCCTCGGCGCCATGCTGGCCCTGCGCCGGTTCCGGGGACGAGGCGTCGCCGTCAGCCTGGTCAACACCGGCATGGGGCTGCCGCCGGTCGTGGTCGGCCTGTTTGTGACTATCCTACTGTGGCGTAATGGCCCACTGGGCGAGCTACGCATGCTGTACACGCCCGGCGCCATGATTGTCGCCCAGTGTGTTATCGCCGTGCCCATCGTCACTGGCCTGACCCTGGCGGCCCTACAGTCCCTCAACCCCAAGCTGCACTTGCAGCTTCAGGCGTTGGGGGCAACGCGCGCGCAGTCCGTGTGGCTGCTGGTGCAGGAAGCGCGCCTGCCCCTGCTGGCCGCCATCATGGCTGGCTTTGGGGCGGTCATCTCCGAGATCGGCGCGTCGATGATGGTCGGCGGCAACATCCAGGGCCAGACACGCGTCCTGACCACGGCGACGGTCATGGAAACATCGAAGGGTAACTTCTCCCTCGCCATGGCCCTGAGCCTGATTCTGCTGGCGCTGATGGTGCTCGTCAATAGTGTGCTAACCTGGGTACAGCAGCGGCAGCGGCCATTGTGATGGGGACCGTCCTTCAGGTCTGCGACCTCGTCATTGTGCGTGGCGAGCGCACGGTACTCCAAATAGGCGACCTGGCGTTGGAACGTGGCGAGGTGCTGGCCGTGATCGGGCCAAACGGGGCTGGCAAGAGTACCCTTCTGCTGGCATTGGCCCTGCTGCTACCACCCACGTCGGGCGCGAGTTGGTTCGACGGCCAGCGTGTCCCACCCCGGTCGAACCTGACCGCGTTGCGGCGGCGCATGGCGATGGTGCTCCAGG
>CAZJJF010000380.1:700-3964 GCA_964546245.1 uncultured Anaerolineales bacterium | reverse complement strand
CCCGGCGCCGGCGGGACCGCTCCGCCACCCACCCGAATCCCAACGGTATTTCTGGGGGTGCGCTATAACATCCTGACCCCTGAAATCGCCGCGCAAGTTGGCCTGACGGTTACTAACGGCGCGCTGATTGGCGAGGTGGTGCCGGGTAGCCCGGCTGAGAAGGCAGGCTTGTTGCCCGACGACATCATCACCGACATCGACGGCAAGCCGCTGGCGGAGAACTTCACCCTGGCCGACGCTGTGGCCGCCAAGAAGCCCGGCGATGCGCTCAAGATGAAGGTGTTCCGCGATGGGAAAACCATCGACCTGACGGCAACGCTGGTGGCCCCTCCATCTGGCACGCCGGCGCCTGGCGTCCCGGCGGCGCCTGGCGCCCCACCCGCGGCGACACCGCGCAGCCCGGCGGCTCCACCCAGCGCAACCCCACGCCCCCCTGGCGCGACGCCGCGCCCGCCTGGCGCAGCGCCCCAGGCGACGCCGTCGCGCCCGCCTGGCGGGCAAGCGCCTGACCGCACCATTCCCGCGCCCGGTGGCCCGTCTTCGACGGCTCCCACCGGGCCGCTCCCCTATTTGGGGGTGACGGTCGCGCCTGTGACCCAGGCCGTCGCCAGGGCCAGCGGCCTGAGGCAACCGTCGGGCGTCATGATTGAGAGTGTCATGCCCGCCAGTCCCGCCTTTCAGGCGGGACTGTTCGATGGCGACATCATCCTGGCTGTGGACGGGCGCGCGGTAGACGACACTCACCCGCTCGCCACCCTGGTGGCCGCGAGAAAGCCGGGCGACAAGACCACGCTACGGGCCATCCGGAATGGTAAGGAAGAGGACGTCGTGGTTGTGCTGGGAGCGACGCGGGGCGATTCCAACCAGACGCGCCCGGCCGCACCCTGAGAGACATCCGGCGATACCATTAGCCCTATTTGCTGAGGTGCTTTGTGACTCGATCTCGTTCCTGGCTCCTGGTGGCATTTGCGGCCTTGTTGACCGTGTGCGCTCTATGCACCGCCGTCGGCGCTGTCTGGTGGGGCGCACCACGCCTCCAAAGCGCGCTGCTGAGCGTGCCCCCCACGGCCACGCTGCCCGCCTTGCCCGCGAGTACCACGCCCACCCCCGCTGCCTCGGCGACACCGGCCGACGCCCAGCTATCGCCCGCGCGAACGGCCGAGCCGACACGGGGCGCGGATGGCCCGCGACCAGCCCTGCCGGTGTCGCCGACCCAGCCGGCGAGTGGCGCGCCAGGCTCCTCGATAGCGTCGGCGACGCCGGAGCCAGATATCGTGGCGCGGCTGGCGCACGCGACGCCCCCCGAGCGAGACCTGTACGCCCTCACCGAGCGCCTGAAGAAGGTGCCGGGGCCGATTCCCCGCGTGGTGAGTCGCGTGCCCGAACCGCACAAGGTCGGCGACAAAGCCACCTTCTGGATCAATGACCAGTCGGGCAAGCGCTATTATGAGATGGTCGCGGTACTGCGCTACGTGACCGACCACGTCTACATGTGGGTCGAGGACGGCGCGAACGTCAGCGACGAGGCGATTCGTCGCTCGGCGGACATTTTCGAGAAGCGTATCTACCCGACGACGCATCAATATTTCGGGACCGAGTCCAGCCCAGGCATTGACGCTGACAAGCGGCTGATCATCCTCAATGGCAAGATTCCCGACGTGGGCGGCTACTTCTCCAGCGCGGATACTTATCCGACGGTGGTCAACCCCTATAGCAACCAGCACGAGATGTTCTACATCAACATTGATGGCTACCCCGTCGGAACCGCGGGCTACGAGGGCACCCTGGCCCACGAGTTCCAGCACATGATTCATGCCAACTTCGACCGCAGCGAGACGAGCTGGGTCAATGAGGGGTTGTCGGAGCTGTCGGCGCGCCTCAACGGCTACGGCGGCTCGCGCTTCGCAGGCGCATTCTCGGCCAATCCCAACACCCAGTTGACGACCTGGGCGGAGGGGAACGCCACCGGCCCGCACTATGGCGCGGCCTACCTGTTTGCCAGCTACAGCTTCGACCGTTTCGGCGCAGACTTCATTCGTGACCTGGTGGCCGAGGAGGCCGAGGGCATCGAGGGCTACGAGAACACTCTCAAGAAGCATAACATTCCCGTGACCTTTGAGCAGGTCTTCCAGGATTGGGTGGTTGCCAACTACCTGGACGACCCGAAGCTCGCCGCCGGGCGCTACGGCTACCCCGATATTGAGGTTCCCAAGCTCAAGGTCGCTGACACGCTGCAAAAGGGGAGCGCACCCCGCGAGGGTTCGGTGGCGCAGTACGGGACCGAGTATCTGCGCGTGACGGGCAGCGAGCCGCTGACCCTGGACTTTGCGGGAACCACTGTCAATCAGCTGATTCCTACCACGGCCAGAAGCGGCCAGTACTACGTGTGGTCGAACCGGGGCGACAACATGGCCTCCGACCTGACGCGCGAATTCGATCTGACGCGACTGCCGAAGGCAACCCTCCAATTCTCGACCTGGTATGACATCGAGGACGGCTGGGACTATGGCTATATCGAGGTATCCACCGATGGCGGGAAGACGTGGGATCTGCTCAAGACCAACGCTACCCAGGATAGCAACCCCAACGGCAACGCCTTCGGCTCCGGCCTGACGGGGCCGAGCGGGGGCGCGAAAGGTGACCCGCAGTGGATCGAGCAGACTGTCGATCTGACGCCCTACGCGGGCAAGAAGATTCTCATCCGCTTCGAGATGATCGGCGATGACGCGGTCAATCTCAACAACTTCGCCATCGACGATGTGCGTGTCCCCGAGCTGGGCTACCGCGAGGATTTCGAGCAGGGCCTTGGCGGCTGGAATGCCCAGGGCTGGCTACGTACCAACGGCCTCGTTCCCCAGCGCTATCTGTTGCAGGTGATTGAGATGCGCAAGGATGGCGCGACGGCCCGACCGGTGGTGGTGGGGGCCGATGGCCGCGCCACTCTGCGCCTCGACGGGTTGGGCAAGGACTATCCAGAGGCTATCCTCGTCGTCTCTGGCGTCGCGCCCGTGACAACTCAGCCCGCGGCGTACAAGCTCAGCGTCAGATAGCGCAAGAGGCAGTATGACGCTCCCGCAGGCTCTGTTCGTCGTGTTGACCGTGCTGCTCACGGCGGCGCTGACCTACCTGAGCTATCGTAGCGCGCGGGTGCTGCCGCAGTTGCCGGTGGGGCGCAGCCTGCTCCTCTCGCCTGCCGATCTCGTGGCGCGGGGGGTGGTAATTCTCGCCTGCCTGGCGCTGGGTTGGCTAAGCGGAGCGACCCCC
>CAZJJF010000380.1:0-690 GCA_964546245.1 uncultured Anaerolineales bacterium | reverse complement strand
ACCTCTGGCGCGCCACTCCGCGACACCGCGCTGGGCGCGCTGAGGGGCATGGCCGCCCATGTCGCGCTATACCCGCTGGGCGCGTGGGCGGCGCGCCGCCTGGGGCCGCGCGCCTACTCCGACGCTCTGTTGAGGCACATTCTGCCCCGGACGCGGGGCGAGTGGCCGGGTGTGGCCCTGGCGCTGAGCCTGGCCGTGCTGCTGGAAGAGCTACTCTTCCGGTCCTTGCTGCTTGGTGGGATGCTGGCTGCCCTCGCGCCGTCCGCGCCGTCGGGTGTGAACCTGCCCGCCCTGACCCTCGCCCTGGGCGGCGCGCTCGTCTTTGGCCTGATGCACGCGCCTCAGGGCTGGCTTGGCATGCTCATGGCGGGCGGTATCGGCTTTGGCCTCAGCCTGCTGTTCCTGGTAACGGGCACACTCCTTGTCCCCTTCACCGCCCATTACGCGTTCAATCTGGCCCAACTCGTGCGCGCCGGCCGCGATCCGAAGGTATCTTTCACGCGACCTTCCCATCTCGCCCCTTGACGGGATAGCACGCATGTTCTATAATGGGAGCGCGGCGTGCGACTCGCCGCGCTGGGGCCGATGACGGGTCAGGGAGGCGTTCGATGGGGCGACCACGCAAGTTCGACAGGCCGTACAATCAGACGGTGACGTTCGAGACAACCGAGTTGGAGATGATTCGAGCGG
>CAZJJF010000379.1:0-3976 GCA_964546245.1 uncultured Anaerolineales bacterium | reverse complement strand
GACCTTGACGGCCTCGTCGGCGTTGTGGGCGATGCCCCAGGGCACGACCGGGATGCCATAGGCCTCCATGACCTGGAAGGCGGTCGGCGTCGGGATGAAGCCGTGCTCGCGGGGCGCTTCCACCAGCATCCTGGTGACGGCGTCTTTGTCCACGGGGTAGTGCCGAATCTGGGTGCGCGGCCGACTTACCCAATCCGTGTAGCGCGCCATGGCGGAGTAGGCGCGTACGGCGTCTTCAGGGAAGGCATAGGTGGGAACGTCGTGGGCGCGGAGAATGTCGACGCCCTCTGACACGTCGACGACCCCCATGAACGTCGCCAGGATCGTCTTGTCGCTCTTCTCGTCGGCCTCCACGACGGCGTTGGCCGTCTCGGCGACCTTGGTCATGGCCTGCGGGGTCAGCACGACAATGACGCCGTCGACGTTGGGGTCATCCATGACGGCCTCGATGGCCTGGCGGTAACGGTCCTCGTGGGCGTCTCCCAGCACATCCACCGGGTTACCGACCGATGCGGCGGCGGGCAGGGTGGCTGTCAACGTTTCTTTGGTGCTGTCGGACAGGGTCGCCATCTGCAAGCCGCGGCGGATGACGGCGTCGGTAGTCATGATGCCGGGGCCGCCGGCGTTGGTGACGATGGCGACACGCCGACCGCGCGGCAGGGGCTGATTGGCGAAGGCCGTGGCGTACTGGAACAGGTCCTGTACGGTCTCGACGCGCAGGACACCGCCCTGCATGAAGACGGCCTCATAGACTTCGTCGCTGCCAGCTAACGAGCCAGTATGGGACGACACCGCCTTTGCCCCCTGGGGGGTGCGACCCGACTTGACGGCCAGGATGGGCTTACGGTTCTCGCCCTCGCCCGTCATCTCGCGGGTGAGCTTGATGAACTCGCGCCCGTCGGCCAGATCCTCCAGATACAGGAGGATGACACGGGTAGCGGGGTCGTGCCACAGGTAGTAGAGGAAGTCGTTCTCGTTGACGTCGGCCTTGTTGCCCAGGCTGACGACTTTACTGAAGCCGAAGTCCTGCCCCTTAGCGTAGTCGAGCACGGCGGTCGCCAGCGCGCCACTCTGGCTGATGAAGGCGATATTGCCGCCGGCTGGCGTGCCGATGGCGAAAGAGGCATTGAGGCGTAGCGCAGGGTCGGTGTTAATGACGCCCAGGCAGTTGGGGCCGACCATGGCGATGCCATGCGCGTGGGCAATGGCCTTCGCCTCGTCCTCCAGGGCCGCGCCTGCGGCGCCGGTCTCCTTGAAGCCGGCCGAGATAACGACGGCGCCCTTGACGCCCTTCTCGCCCAGCTGCTGCATGACGCCGGGCACCGCCTTCGCGGGAACGATGACGACAGCCATGTCCACCTCGTCGGTGATGTCCAGGATACTGGGGTAGGCGCGCACGCCGCGAATGGCGCGCGCCTTGGGGTTGACCGGATACACGACGCCGGTAAAGCCGGCGTTGATGAGGTTGTCCATGACGGCGTAGCCGACCGTGCCGGTCTCACGCGACGCGCCGATGACGGCGACCGAGCGGGGATTGAAGATGGGTTGAAGGTTCTTGTAGGACATGTCGCCTCGTGGATTGATGAGCGTCTTCATTCTTGGCCACATTGTAGCCCGAACGCGATAACGGCGCTAACTGCGCCCCCCTAACGCGCCAGGCAGGCAGGGAGGCCCTGCCCCTACAACCCTTGCGATGTTTTGTGGCTACGGCGATTCGCCGTACAATTGCCCCAACCAGCACCCCAGTCGCAATGTCGCGGCGGGGTGCTTGGTATGGATGGACGCAGAGGCGAGGGATGTAACATGAGCGAGACACAACCGCGGGCGATACTGGCGCTGGAAGACGGGACCGTCTTTGAGGGCGTGGGCTTCGGCGCGCTGGGGGAGCGGGCGGGTGAGGTGGTATTCAATACGGGCCTGACTGGCTACCCGGAGGTTCTTACCGACCCTTCCTACAAGGGGCAGATCGTCGTGATGACCTACCCCCACATCGGCAACTATGGCATCACTGAACAGGACTTCGAGTCGCGGCAGCCTCACGTGGAAGGCTTTGTAGTGCGGGAGTTCAGCCCGCTCGCCAGCAACTGGCGCGCCGAGATAACTCTGGATGCTTTTCTGCGGCAGCATGGCATCGTGGGCATCTCCGAGGTGGACACCCGCGCCCTCACCCGCCACATCCGCCAGGTCGGGGCGATGCGCGGCGTCATCTCTACTGTTGATAGCGACCCGAGGGCCGTCGTAGCTAAGGCCCTGGCGGCGGCTGAGATGGTGGGCCGCGACCTGGTGCAGGTGGTGACGACAGGCCACGCCTTCGAGTGGGCCGCCGCGCCCAGGGCCGACCTGTGGGGCGCGCCCGCTACGGCTGACGAGCGGCCGACGCTACACGTCGTAGCCTATGATTACGGTATCAAGCACAATCTCCTGCGTGAGCTGGCGTCGCGCAACTGTCGCGTGACAGTCGTGCCCGCGACACTGCCCGCCGCCGAGGCGCTGGCCCTCGACCCCGACGGCGTCTTCCTCAGCAACGGCCCCGGCGATCCGGCGGCTCTTGACTATGCCGTGACCAACGTGCGCGACCTGCTGGGGCGCGTGCCGCTCTTTGGTGTGTGCCTGGGCCACCAGCTCATGGGGCTGGCCGTGGGCGGCCAGACCTACAAGCTGAAGTTCGGCCACCACGGCGTCAACCACCCGGTCAAGAACCTCACCACGGGCCAGGTGGAGATCACGTCACAGAACCACGGCTTCGCCGTCGACGAGGCGAGCCTGCGGGGCGATGTGGAAGTGACACACCTGAATCTCAATGATGGCACGGTGGAGGGGCTACGCCACCGCGAGGTGGCCGCCTTTAGCGTGCAGTACCATCCGGAGGCCGCGCCCGGCCCCCACGACGCTGAGTACCTGTTCGATGAGTTCCGCCGCTTGATGGACCAGGGGAGGTAAAGTGCCCAAGCGAACCGACCTGCACTCCATCCTGGTTCTCGGCAGCGGGCCGATCGTCATCGGCCAGGCCGCCGAGTTCGACTACTCGGGCGCCCAGGCGTGTAAGGCGTTGCGCGCCGAGGGCTACCGTATCATCCTGGTCAACTCCAACCCGGCCACCATCATGACCGACCCGGAGTTTGCCGACGCGACGTACATCGAGCCGCTAACGGTGGATGTGGTGACGGCGATCATTGAGCAGGAGCGACCCGACGCGCTGCTGCCCACGGTGGGCGGGCAGACTGCGCTGAACCTGGCCGTCGATCTCGCCGAGGCGGGCGTCCTGGCACGCTATGGCGTGGAACTCATCGGGGCGAAAATTGAGGCGGTGCAACTGGCGGAGGACCGCCTGCTGTTTCGCGAGGCGATGCAGGCGATCGGCGTGGACGTGCCCGCCAGCGACCTGGCGCGTAGCGTGGTTGACGCCGTGGCCGCCGCCGACCGCCTGGGCTATCCGGTCATCGTGCGGCCGTCCTTCACCCTGGGCGGCAAGGGCGGCGGCATGGCCTTCGACCGCGAGGAACTGACCGCCCTGGCCGACCGCGCCCTGCGCGCCAGCCCGGTCGGCTCGGCCCTCATCGAGGAGTCGGTGCTGGGCTGGAAGGAGTTCGAGATGGAGGTGATGCGCGACCGCGCTGACAACTTCGTGGTCGTATGCTCCATCGAGAACGTGGACCCCATGGGCGTCCACACCGGCGACAGCATCACCGTCGCGCCGGCCCAGACGCTGACCGACCGCGAGTATCAGTTCATGCGCGACACGGCGCGCAAGGTCATCCGCTGCGTGGGTGTCGAGACGGGCGGCTCCAATGTCCAGTTCGCCGTGGACCCGCGGACGGGGCGGCAGGTGGTCATCGAGATGAACCCGCGCGTGTCGCGCTCGTCGGCGCTGGCGTCCAAGGCCACGGGCTTTCCCATTGCCAAGATTGCTGCTCGGCTGGCCGTGGGCTATACCCTGGACGAGATTCCCAATGATATTACTTTGAAAACCCCCGCC
>CAZJJF010000378.1:0-3983 GCA_964546245.1 uncultured Anaerolineales bacterium | reverse complement strand
TTCCAGCGACCCTGGCGCAGAATCTTTTCCAACTCGCCGGCGCTCAGCTCCACCCAGGCCCAGTCGCGCCTGAATCGATCGGCCTTCATGTAGTAGTCCCGCTTGTCCCAGGCGGTCGCGCTGGCCTCCACACCAACGGCAATCTGACGCAGGGAGAAGACGATGAGCGCGGTCAGGTCGCGGGCCTCGTCGTCGATCTCGCCCTTCTGACCTAGCAGGCGCAGAGCCTCGGCAATCGTGCGTCGCAGGCGGTTGCGTTCCGTGCCCGTACCATCAATCGTCACCACTCGCCCCATAGACTCACCTCCCTGGACTGAACAAGCGTTCGAGAGTCTACCACGCGATGCGGGCCGGGTCAAGCGCTGACGGCCAGGAATCAGCCGCGCCAGCCTGAGCTCAGACTGGCGCGGCGCTGCTATTCAGTTGTGCCGTCCGCAGGACTCGGCCTACGCGCCCTGATAATTCGGTAGGCGGCGGCGCTGGGCGCTGCCGGCGTACTGGGCGATGTCGGCCAGTAGGCCGAGACCAACCCAGAGCCAGTCCCAGCCCTGGACGCCATCGACGCCTACCAGAACGAACATCAGGGTCATCCAGGGGACGAAGATGATGCCAAGCACGGGCCACAGCCACCACACGATCGGCCAGTCGCGGAAGACAAGCTGCCATCGGGCAGGTTGGATGAGCCACCAAAGCAGGTCGGCGACGCGGGGTCCAAGGAAGACGAGGATAATGAACCAGCAGCACATGCGACATCTCCTTTGTGGTGAGGCGCGGAAGGCTACAAAGTGCGAGCGGAGTATAGCGCGAGACGTGGCAGTATGCAAGTGGCGTGCCGGGGGCAACGCGCACGTGGCATGGCGGAAATGGTTGACAAAGCTCGTAGGCGTCGCTAGAATGGGCGCGATGATACGGCAGCCAGGGTCGCGCCTCGCGCCGCGTCACTCCACGCTGGGAAGGAATTGGCATGTCGTCCGCTCTCCCCCTGGCCGGCCGCCTGGTGACGGTGGTGCTGCTCGGCCTGGCTTTTGCCTCTCTCAATGTTCGGCCTGCGGGCCAGCTCCAATTCGCATTCATGGGCTCACCGGTGATGGTGGGTCTGTCGGGTGCAACGCTTATTATCGCGCTGCTGGTCCTGTTGACATGCGTGGGCGTTGAGGCGATGGTGCGCACCCACCCCTGGTTGCAGGATGCGCCCCTGGCCTATACGGCCATCTTCTGGCCGCTACCCGCCTTCGTGACTCTGGGCGCAGCGCTGCTGGTGCCCACGCTGTATGGCCGGCCGATCTGGATTGTGGGGCTGATGCTGACCTTCATCGGCCTGGCGATTGTGCTGATTGTGCAGTATCAGGGGATCGACCCTGGCACACGCTACTATGACCGGGCGCGCCTCTTCATCACCTTGATCGCCTATGGGTCGGCCTTCTTCATGTACGCGGCGGTGTCAGCGGCGGGCGCGCGCTGGGTGGTGTCCGCGCTTGTCATCCTGCTGGTTACGGTCGTCCTGGCGCTGACGCTGTTGCGCGGCGCGGCGGCTCAGTGGCGCTCGGCGTGGGTGTATGCAGTGGCGTCGGGGCTGGTCGTCGGTGAGTTGGCCTGGGCTTTGAACTACTGGGATATCGGGGCGATTGGCATGGCGGCGCTGCTGCTACTGGCCTTCTACATCATGACCGGCCTGTCGCAGCACGCGCTCGAACATCGCCTCAGCCGTCGCGTGGTGATGGAGTTCGTGGCGGTAGGGGCGGTGTTCTTCTTCATTATCCTGAGGTTGACACCATGGCTGAGCTAGCGGCCGCGTGGCGTGATCTGGCTGAGCGTGTCCGGCGCGGCGAACGACGGGCCGTGGCGCGGGCGTTGACGATGGCGGAGAACGGCGGACCGGATGCCCAGGCGTTGCTGGCTCTGCTGCACCCGGCCACCGGGCGCGCCCACATTGTCGGAGTGACCGGCGCGCCGGGGACGGGCAAGAGTACGCTGGTCAATGCTGTAGCGGCCGAGTATCGGCGGCGAGGGAGCAAAGTGGGCGTCATCGCCGTTGACCCGACCAGCCCTTACACTGGCGGCGCTATTCTCGGCGACCGTATTCGCATGCAGGGTCATCACGGCGACGCCAATGTGTTCATCCGAAGCATGGCGACGCGGGGACACCTGGGCGGGCTGGCCGTGGCGACCACGGATGCCGTGCGCGTCATGGACGCGGCGGGCTTCGACCCGGTCCTGGTCGAGACCGTAGGAGCGGGGCAGTCGGAGGTGGACATCGCCGACGCCGCCCACACGACGCTGGTTGTCCTGGTGCCGGGGCTGGGCGATGATATTCAGGCTATCAAGGCCGGCATTCTGGAGATCGCTGACATTTTCGTCGTCAACAAGGCCGACCTGCCCGGCGCAGACCAGGCGGTGGCGGCTCTGCGCGGGATGCTGATGCTGGGGGCGCGGGAGCGCGACCGCTGGCAACGGGGGCCAGGCGCGCCAACCTGGACGCTGCCCATTCAGGAGACAGTCGCCGCCGACCGGCGCGGTGTGGCCGACCTGGTGGACCGGGTCCAGGAACATGCCGCCTTCCTGGATGCCAGCGGGCTGCGGGCGGCCATCGAGCGCGAGCGCGCCGAGTACCAACTGCGGGACATCCTGCGCGCCTGGCTGCTGCGCGATCTCTTGGCGGTCTTGCCCGATGGTGGGTTGACGGGAGCGGCCGAGGCTGTGGCGGAGCGTGAGATTGACCCGTACACTGCTGCGACTCAATTGATCACGACGCGAGGCGCATGACCACGCCGCCCAGCGGACCCGAGGAGGGCGCCTGATGCCGAGCATGTATGGGGACATCGCGCTGTATACCGGGACGGCTAACCCGGAGCTGGCGCGCGAGCTGGCGCAGGCGCTGGCGGTGGCGCTGTCGGGGGCCGATGTCTTCAAGTTTCCTAACGACAATATCTTTGTCCGCCTGCACGGCTCAGTGCGCTCGCGGGACGTGTTCATCATTCAGCCGACCTGCCCGCCAGTGAACACGAGCATCATGCAGTTGCTGATCTACATCGACACGATGAAGCGCGACTCGGCGGGGCGCGTCACGGCGGTTGTGCCCTACTATGGCTATGGCCGTACCGATAAGAAGGACCAGCCGCGTGTGCCCATTACTGCCCGCCTGGTGGCCGATCTCATCACCGTGGCGGGCGCCGATCGCTGCCTGATGATGGACCTGCACGCGGGGCAGATTCAGGGCTTTTTCAAGATTCCCGTCGATGATGTGAGCGCGCGCTACATCATGGTCCAGCACCTGCGCAAGGGGGACCTATCGAACACGACGGTCGTGGCCGCCGACCTGGGTGGGGCAAAGCGCACCCGCGACTTCGCCGAGACGCTGGGTGTGCCGCTGGCCCTCATTGAGAAGCGGCGCAGCCAGTCGGGCGCGGGGGCGTCGAAGACGCGCGCTCTCAACCTCATCGGCGACATCGAGGGTCGTGACGCCATTATCTTCGACGATGAGATCGACACGGCGGGGACGGTCACCGAGGCGGCGAACTTCCTGTCGCTGGCGGGAGCGCGGAGTATCAAGGTGGTCGCTACGCACCCGGTGCTGTCGGATCCGGCCACAGAGCGGCTGCGCAACGCGCCCATCGCCGAGATCGTCGTGACCAACACCGTACCGATTCCCGAGCGCAAGCTGCTGCCGAACATGACCATCCTATCGGTAGGCCCGCTGTTGGGTGAAGTTATCCGGCGCATCCACCTGGGGCTATCGGTGGGGGCCATGTTCGACGAGTAAGGGGAAGGCGCGGCAGGCCCGCCATTGGCCCAGAGCCGACAGACGTGGACACGGGCGAGCGCGGACAACCGCGGATGTGAAGGACTTCTTGCATCCGCGTTTGTCCGCGTTGTAGCCCCTTGCCGCCCCTACCTGGCGATGACTCTCGCCCTGGCAGACATGGCAGGGCGACATGGATTCGCCACGCCTGTCCCGCCTTCCCGGAACCCGGCAGCCCTCGTTT
>CAZJJF010000377.1:301-3989 GCA_964546245.1 uncultured Anaerolineales bacterium | reverse complement strand
ACGCCGGCCGGTGAGGCCGCCTTCCAGGACTGGCTGCGCGCCCCGGTGCGCCACGGCCGCGATCTGCGCCTGGAGTTCCTGGCGAAGCTGTACTTCGCCCGCCAGGCTGGCCCCGCCGCCACACACGCCCTCGTCGATGCCCAGCGCGGGGAGTTGCAGACTGAGCATGATCGCCTGGCGGCGCAGGCTGCCCGCATTGCCGACGCGGGTTCCTTCGACCGCCTTGTCCTCGAGTTCCGTCTCGGCCAGTTGCGCGCCATGCTGGACTGGCTCGACCTGTGCGCGCCGGAGGAGATTGGAGATTAGGGATTAGAGATTGGGGCATGGAGCGTTCTTCCGTGGTGAAGCGGCGGAACGCTTCGGTGGAGCGTGGAGCGTGCGGATGCCGAGGTAGCCGCTCGCCGCAGATAGCCATATCCGCGACGCCCGCGCCACGTTGGAGATAGTATAGGGGCTGGGTTGCCCTGCCCAGCCGCTCGCCGCGGATGGTCACATCCGCGGCCCGACTCACGCGAGATGCGCCGATGTCGCGCCCACCATAGGCCAGAGAATGCCCAAGCCTGTCACCCTCTTCGAGCACGACAGCGCGCCCTTGCCCTGGCAAGACGCTGACCTGGTGCGCCTGGAACGCCTCAATCGCGCTCTGGGCGACGAGGCGCTGCGGTTGACCGTCAAGGGCGGCCAGCGCGTGGTGCAGGCGACCCAGTACGTCGGTGTCGTGCGCCTCGGCGGACAGACGGTCCAGGTGCTGCCCAAAATCTACACAGCGCACGACACCGACCGTACATCCCAGGCCAGGACCGCCACCCACAACCTGCTGCACCTGCTGGCCGAGGCGGGCCACGTCGCCGTGCGTGAGCACGCCGTCGCGCCGCTGCTCCAACGCGAGAGTGACTGGTTCGAGATTCTCACCCGGTTGTTCGCCACCCATCTCAAGGACGAGTGGCTGCGCGGCGCGCACCGCAGCTACGTGACCATCGACGAGGACCTGGGCGTCCTCAAGGGCCGCTGGCGCGTCGCCGAGCGGGCGCGGCGACCGGCCCGCGAGCACCGCTTCGACGTCACCTACGACGAGTTTACCGCCGACATCTCCCTCAATCGCGTCTTCCGTTTCGTCGTCGAGCGCCTCGCCCGCCTGAGTCGCGACGCGGGCAACCAACGACTGCTGGGCGACCTGCGCTTCCTGCTCGACGAGGTGACGTTGCTGTCCGCGATGACCGCCGCCGACGCCGCGCCCAGCCTGCTGACGCGCCTCAACCAGCGCTACGAGCCGCTCCTCAACCTGGCGCGGCTGTTCCTCGACCATCGCTCCTTTCAACTGGCGGCGGGCGACGCGACCAGCTTCGCCTTCATGTTCGACATGAACGCCCTGTTCGAGGCCTTTGTCATCAACCTCATCCGCCGCCACCGCGCCGTCGTTCTCCCGGCCGCCCTCGCCGCCGGCGACCTGCTGCCCCAGTCCGTCGGCGAGGCTCGCTATCTGGCCCGCGCTGAGGACGGCGCGCGTCTGTTCCACCTCAAGCCCGACCTGGCCTTCCGCGTGGGGCAGACCTTCCCCTTGCTCCTCGACACCAACTACAAGACCCTCCCGGCCGACCGCCGCCTCGGCGTCAGCCAGGATGACCTGTACCAGATGTTCGCCTACGCCAAAGTCTACGCCTGCCCGCGCGTCGTGCTGCTCTACCCGCAGACCGCCGCCCTGCCCGACTGCCTGCGCCGCCGGTTCACCTTCCACGGCGGCGCGGAGACCGTCACCGTCGCCAGCCTCGACATCCGCCGCGACCTGGGCAAGCCCGCCGAGCGTGCGGAACTGGTGGGCGAGCTTGCCCGCATCTTACACGAGGAACCCGCCGCATGACCACGCCAACCCAGGACACCGACCTCCCCCTCGACCAGCGCAGCGACCCCGCCCCAGCGCAAGCCGTTGATTCACCACCACAAACTGTTGCGGTGGACTGGCGTACCTGCTTGCAGGAATGGCTCACGAGCCACCCGAGAACCATGCCCGACGCCGACCGCCAGTTGCTGGCGGATTTCAACCAGCGCTTCCCCAAAGAGAAGCTGGGTGAGATGACCCTGGAGCAGTACGCGACTGGACGGGGAACGGAGAGCTTCTGCAACTGGCTTGAGTTCCGCACGGACCGTCTTGGCAGCGTGGCTGGGGGTAGTGCCGCGAAATTCGGCGTGTGGTGGAGCAAGAAGGCGGAAGGATGGCGTTGGAACAACTGGTACAACCTGCCTTCTGAGGCAGCAGTCTTCGAGCGCATTCGCGGGGGCCTTGTCCAACTTGTGCAGATGGCTGAGGCCGAAGAGTACACGTCACTCGACGCTATCGCAGGGCCAGCTTTTGGCGAAAACAACAATGTGCTACGCTCGAAGCCTCTCTACCTCTACTTCCCCGACCGCTTCCTGCCCATCAACAACCCCACGCATCTGTCGCACTTCCTGCAGGTGTTCGAGCAAGAATCGCGAGGAGGAACTCTCCAGCGCAACAGGCAATTGCTCGAACACCTGCGCTCGCTGCCGGAGTTCGCGGAGTTCGACACCCTACAGATGATGCGGTTCCTGTACGGCTGCTGCTCCCCCAAGACGCCGGCCGGCGCAAAGGAGCCAGAAAATGGCAGCGAGGCGGAAATCGCGGGCATGGCAGTGGAGTTGTCTGACCAGATGCGCGCCCTCCTCGCCGCCGCCGACCGCACCCGCAACATCCTCCTCTACGGCCCGCCGGGTACAGGCAAGACGTGGCTCGTGCGCCAATTCGCCGAGCACTTCGCTAAGGATACGCCAGAAGACTCCCCTCAGCGGGACGAGCGGGTGGCCTTCGTCACCTTCCACCAGTCCTTCGCCTACGAAGACTTCATCGAGGGCCTGCGCCCGCTGCCGCCCGACGACGCCACGCCCGGCGTCCGCTACGCCGTCGTGCCCGGCGTCTTCCGCCGCATCGCCGACCGCGCCGAGCGCGCCTGGCGGGCGGACGAAGCGCAGGGTATCATGGCCCCCCAGTACCTGCTCATCATCGACGAGATCAATCGCGCCAACATCGCCAAAGTGTTCGGCGAGCTGATTACCCTCATCGAGGACGACAAGCGCCTCGGCCAGCCCAACGCCCTGACCGCCGTCCTGCCCGCGTCGGGCGACGACTTCGGCGTCCCGCCCAACCTGACCATCCTCGGCACGATGAACACCGCCGACCGCTCCATCGCCCTGCTGGACCTGGCCCTGCGCCGCCGCTTTACCTTCGTGGAGCTCATGCCCGACCCGACGCGGCTGGCGGGGAAGGTCATCGCAGACGTGGCGCTGGATGCCCTCCTGACGCGCCTCAACCAGCGCGTCGCCGCCCTGCTCGACCGCGACCACCAGAT
The DNA here is from genome assembly GCA_964546245.1 of uncultured Anaerolineales bacterium. Lineage (GTDB taxonomy): Bacteria > Chloroflexota > Anaerolineae > Epilineales > JAHCIE01 > JAHCIE01. The sequence continues at coordinate 627 of CAZJJF010000377.1, read as the reverse complement.
CGGCCACAGCTACCTGTTGGGCGTCGAGACCCTGGATGACCTGCGCTTCGCCTGGTATCACCGCATCGTGCCCTTGCTCCAGGAGTACTTCTACAACGATGGCGAGCGGCTGAAGGCGGTGCTGGGCGCGGCGTTCATGGAACCCATCAAGGTGGATACGGGGGTGTTCGAGTCCGCGCCCGACTTTCTCGACGGCGACGCCACGCGCTGGGAGGTCCAGATGCTGGAAGGCGACGCCTTCGTCAAAGCCTTGAAGAGCCTCGCTGGATAACGTAGGTAAGGGATGGGCATGTCTGTCCCTTTGCGGCCCTGAAATTGTGCGCGGT
>CAZJJF010000377.1:0-291 GCA_964546245.1 uncultured Anaerolineales bacterium | reverse complement strand
GGCGAGACAATGCAGGCGGAGATCAAGGGTTTCGAGGGCGACGACGGCGGCTTCCTGGCCGCGCTGAAGAATATTACGCTGCGCCATCAGCCTGGGATGCACAACTCTGGCTCCTCTGTGCATCATAGCGTGGGGCTCTCGGATAGCAGCTGACCGATGTAGACAGGATTAACAGGATTGACAAGATTGGGGCCTTCTCTGATGCGCGTTGTCTGAGCTATCTTGTCAATCCTGTTAATCCTGTCCAAGTCTCTTCCGGCAGCCCGCGACTTCCAGTCGTGGGCGACGTCC
>CAZJJF010000376.1:0-4000 GCA_964546245.1 uncultured Anaerolineales bacterium | reverse complement strand
CTCGATTGGCTGGATAACGCGCTCTAGCGCGTGCGCTGACGACACTCAGTCGGCGTAATAGACGATGCCTACCGCGCCAATCCCCACGTGCGTGCCAATGGTAGGCCCGACTTCGGAGATGATGCTCTCGGCCAGCGAGTATTTCTCGCTCACCGTGCGGTCCAGTTCGGCCAGCTCGGGCAGCGCCTGGGCGTGAAGAAAGGCTACGTGCAGCTGGGAGCCATAGGGCGCGGTGGTTCCCATGACCTCCAACAGGCGTCGCAGGGCGGCCTTTTTGGAGCGCGGTTGCTCTAGCGGCTCGACCACGCCGTTTTCCACCATGAGGATGGGCTTGACATTGAGCAGGCCGCCAATCATCGCCTTGGCGGGACTGATGCGCCCGCCCTTCTTGAGATTCTCCAGGGTATCGACAATCAGGTAGAGGTGCAGTTTCGAGCTAAGCCCCTGGGCGGCCGCGACAGCCTCGGCGGCCGTCCGCCCCGCCCGTACCGCCTCGGCGGCGGCGCGTACCTGGAAAGCGAGAGCCATCGCGATCCATTGGGTCTCGACCACTGTCACATCGCCGGAGGGCAGCATGGCGGCCGCCTGGGCCGCGGAGTTGTAGGTTCCGCTCAGCTTGCCCGACAGGTGAATCGACACCACCTCATCACCATTGGCGACGAGAGACTCGTAGACGTTGTAGAAATCGCCGACTGCGGGCTGGCTGGTGGTCGGCAGCTGGTCCGAGATACGCATCCTGTCATAAAAGGCATCGGTAGACATCTCGACGCCTTCGCGGTAGGTGTCCTGGCCGAAAGTGACGCTCAGGGGTACGACGGTGATGTCATACTCTTTCACCCAGTCGGGGGGCAGGCTGGCGGTGCTGTCTGTGACGATGCGAATCACGGTGACTCCTATGATGGCCGGTGGCCGGGAATATGCAACGCCGTAATTATAGGGGGAGTGGATTTCCGCGCAACCTGCTTGTATCGAGAAAGGCCAGCCCGACGCGAGCCTCGCGCCAGGCTGGCCCTATATAGGTGAGTGGGTGGCTTCCGCAGGCGGTCAGGGGCCTTCGCTGGTCTGGAGGAAGTCCTCAGCGGCCCAGCCAATAACGCCCTTGTCGGTCTGAAGCCGCCACCAGGAGCGCCCCTCACTATCCTTGGTGGGGCCCTCTAGCACCTTGAGGCGAGTCCCGTCGGGGAGCAGCGGTTGCTCGGCGACGCGGGCATTATTCGCGCCAGGGCCGCTTCGATAGCTGAGTTGGGAGCCTCCGGTGCCCGTGACCTTGACGTAGGCCCCCGGCTGAATGTCCTTGCTGCCGGCCGCGCCGGGCGCCGCGCCCGGCGTTGTCGCGGCGCTGGGCGTCGCGGCGGAGGCAGCGGGGTTGCGGCCGCTCACGACAATGGAACTGGCGTCGAGGACCGTCTTGCCGCCCACGTCCGTCAATACCCCTTCAACGACCAGGGTGGGGTCGATGTCCTTCTCGCCGGACAGGCTCAGGTCGGCCGGTGGCCGCCCCGTGACCCAGATGGCGCTCGTGCCGTCGCTGAGAACCCAGTCGTTGACTGTTACGGCCGGCTGGCCCTTCAGCTCACCACGAGCGTCTCGACCTCGGTAGCGACCTGTCACACTCACCCGGTCGGAGCCGTAGCGCTGGCGATTCTTCAGTACCTCGCTCACGGTCAGGCCGGCGACGGGGGCAGGAGTAGCGCCGGCCGCCCCGCGCGGGGCGACTGTGCCCACGGCGATGGCCGCTGGCGTGCCCAGGGCGCGTTCGCGGTCGGGCTGGATGGTCTGTGTCAGCCACCAAAACAGCAGCCCGACGGCGGCGACGATGAGCACGACGGGCAGCCAGGCGAAGGAGAGGGCCGAGGCCCCTTTCTTGGGTGACTTCATGCTACGCAGGCGCTCCTCCGAGTCGCTCTGCGATGAGGTGTCTCTTGGATCGCGGGCCATAATCCTCATCCCTCTCTAGCTACATAATCCCTTACTCTGGCGCTGCCCTATTATACCACGGGGCTAGGGACGAGTCAACGCATAGCAACGGCGAGCGAGCGCCATATGTGGTGGAAAGTTGACGCCAGGCGTCAATCTCAAGATAATTTCGGGTGGCCGTCCGCAGCCGCAGGAAGTGTCTTGGCTGCGGGCAATGTTTTGTCGGTGCGCCTGTGTCGCCCCCGTCGGCCGCCGGTTGTGGCCCGATAGTTCCTGCTGCACTAACTTGCTGAATACAGGGCTCCACCGTTTGCGGTGGGCCGCTCCCCTCGCAGCTCAGGCTCCCCATGATCACAATGCTCATTAATATCCTGTATGTGGTAAGCTGCTCGTTGCTGGCTCTCTATGGCATTCACAGCCTTACCCTGTCCCTGATCTATCTCTGGCAAACACGTCACCCCCGCCGCGCCTTCCCCACAGCCGATGCGACCCTGCCGACGGTGACTATCCAACTGCCCATCTACAATGAGCAGTACGTTGTCGAGCGGCTGCTGGCGGCGTGCGCCGCCATCGACTACCCCCGCGATCGGCTACAGGTCCAACTCCTCGACGATTCCACCGACGGCACGCGTGAGATTGCGCGGCGCGCGGTCGAGGCCTGGTGCGCCGAGGGCGTCGACATGCAGCACGTCTTGCGGCCCGACCGGCGCGGCTACAAGGCGGGTGCGCTAGAGTATGGGCTGTCAACGGCCACAGGCGAGTTTATCGCCGTCTTCGACGCTGATTTTCTGCCGCCGCCTGATTTTCTGCGCCGCACCCTGCCCTTGTTTGCCGACCCTCAGGTGGGTTGCGTCCAGGCCCGCTGGGGCCACGTCAATCCTAGCTACTCGTGGCTGACCCGGGCCCAGGCCGCTGCTATCGACATGCATTTTGGCATCGAGCAGGCCACCCGTAGCTACTACGAGTTGCCCATGAACTTCAATGGGGCGGCGGGGCTGTGGCGGCGGGCGTGCATCGACGACGCGGGTGGTTGGCGCGCCGAGACGCTCACCGAGGACCTGGACCTGAGCTACCGCGCCCAGCTGGCGGGTTGGAAGTTTCGCTTCCTGCCGGACCTGATTGTGCCAGCCGAGATACCCGTGCAACTGAACGCCTATAAGCGGCAGCAGTTCCGTTGGGCGAAGGGTAGCATTCAGACAGCGCAGCGGGTCATGGGAACCCTGTGGATGTCGTCGCTGCCTATGCACAAGAAATTGTTCGGCACGTTCCATCTGACGGGCTACGTGGTCAGCCCACTCATGTTGCTGGTGCTGCTGACAGCCGTACCCGCCGTGCTCGCGCCCCAGGGCGGGCATGTCCCGCCCTGGACGATTCTGGCCGCGCTTGGTCCCTGGCTGCTGTACTGGCTGTCACGGGCAAGCGCGCCAGAGAGCGCGGGTCACAAGCTCACTCTGCTGGCCTCCCTCATGCTGATGGGCACCGGCATGGCTATCAACAACACCAAGGCCATCCTGGAGGCAGTATTGGGTGTGCCAAGCGCCTTCGAGCGCACGCCCAAGTTCAACATCCAGCGGGCGGGCGAGGCGTGGGGCGGCAATCAGTACGCGCTGCCCCGCGATCCCGTTGTCTGGCTAGAGGTAGTCGCCGCAACCTACGCCACGGTCATGGTGATTATCGCTGTGCAGCATGACCTGTGGGGGCTTGCGCCGTGGTTGGTCCTATACGCGCTCGGCTTCGGTTGGATCGCCGCCCTGAGCTTCGTCCAGGCGTGGGAGCAGGCGCGCGTGAGCGGGGCGCGCTCGGCGCAGGCGGCGTGACCCCTCGTCTTGTATCGTGGTGAAACAGGCCTGACAGGTCTCAAGAACCTGTCAGGCCTGCCCTTGCCGGTGTCATGGCTTCCCCTGCTCAAGGCTCACGCTGCTGGTTCGCTCGTGGTCGCAGTCGCCTTCCCACTCCTCCCCGCCGCAATTGAATCCCCCTCCGTGATAGGTCTGACCTTGCCGCAATTACCTGTCCGAACTGCGCTCCTCGGGGGCAGAGGCGGGCGGATAGAGCAGCGCGTCCAGTTGCGCCAGGCGGGCGA
>CAZJJF010000375.1:0-4051 GCA_964546245.1 uncultured Anaerolineales bacterium | reverse complement strand
GCTGGCAGCGACAGGCCACACCGACTGGATCACGATCTGCGATAGCGGCTTCCCGGTGCCCATCGGGCCGCAACGCATCGATCTGGCCCTGGTGAGCGGCATCCCGACGGTGCTGGACGTCCTGCGCGCCATCGCCGCCGAGTTCAGCCTGGACCGGGTGATCATCAGCCAGGAGATGACTGAGATCAGCCCCCACTATGTTGACGCCATCCGCGCCATCGTCGGCGACGTGCCGTTGGAAGTCGTGCCCCACGTCGAGTTCAAGCATCTGGCGGCCGAGGGACGCGGCACGGTGCGCACGGGCGACACGACCGGCTATGCCAACATCATCCTGGTGTCTGGCTGAGCCGTTGTCTCGCGTTTGCGACCGGCCCGCAGCGGGAGTACAATTGGCCCACATACTGGCCCACGCCTCGGCCGACCCTTGTCCCCTCGCCTCACTGGACGGCAGGAGGACCTGTGTCACCGTAGATCTGCTGTACGGAACGAGCGTGACCAGGAGAGCGACATGGCGAGTGTGGAATTGAAGGAACAGACACGGGGGACACAAGCCGCCGCCAGGGAGGCGCGGTTCCCGTACCTGCCCGGCCTGGACGGCCTGCGCGCACTGGCCGTCATCGCCGTCTTGCTCTATCACGCTGACTTGCAGTGGATTCCCGGCGGCTTTCTCGGCGTTGAAGTCTTCTTCGTCATCAGTGGCTACCTTATCACGGGGCTGCTGCTGGCCGAGTGGCGCGGTCACGGTCGCATCGACCTCAAGGCCTTCTGGCTGCGCCGCGCCCGCCGTCTCCTCCCCGCCTTGTATCTCCTTCTCGGCGGGGCCATGCTGTACGCCACCGTTTCCCTCTACAACGAGGTCGCCTCATTGCGGGGCGACGTGCTGGCGGCGCTGGCCTATGTTACCAACTGGTATCTGATCTTTACCGAGAAATCCTACTTCGAGGCCGTGGGTCGCCCCTCCTTGCTGCGCCACCTGTGGTCGCTGGCCGTCGAGGAGCAGTTCTACGTTTTCTGGCCCATCCTCATCGCGCTGGGCATGAGCTACTGGCGGCGGCGGCGAGTGCTGGCGGCCGTCCTCGGTGGGGCCGTGGCGTCAACGCTGTGGATGGCCTACCTCTATCAGCCCAACCTCGACCCGTCCCGCGTCTACTATGGCACCGACACCCGCGCGGCAGGCTTCCTCATTGGCTGCGCCCTGGCCTTCGTCTGGGCGCCCGACGTCCTGCGCGCCAGGGCCAGGAGCTACACTACCCGCGACAAGGCCCTTGTGCAGGGCATGGGTGTCGTGGCCCTGGTGGCTTTGCTGGCCCTGTTCGCCTACTCGACGGAGTATAGCCCCTTCCTCTACTACGGCGGCTTCGCCATCGTTGCCCTGGTCACGGCGGCTCTCATCGCCGCTGTCGTTCACCCGGCGGCGGGGCTGCTGTCGGCGACTCTCGGCTGGGGCATCCTCCGCTGGATCGGCCTGCGCTCCTATGGCATCTACCTGTGGCACTGGCCCATCTACATGGTGACACGCCCGCAGCTGGACGTGATGCTGGAAGGCCTACCCTTGTTGGGGATGCGGGTTGGCGTCACCCTCATTCTGGCGGAGCTATCCTATCGCCTGGTCGAGACGCCCATCCGGCGCGGCGCGCTGGGGCGGAGTTGGAATCGCCTGCGCGCGGCGACGGGCCGCGAACGCACCACCCTCGCCCTGCGCTGGGCGGGCGCGCTCGGCGCGGTGGCCGTCTTCGCGGCCGCCCTGACCGTCGCCCTGATCCGCGCGCCAGTACCTGCCCCGCCAGAGTATCTGCAAGTTCAGGCCATCGATACCGGCGTGAACCCCATCTTGCCGCCGGTCGCCGAGGCCGCCGCACTACCGCTGCCCGAGGGGGTCTCCGACGCGGCCGCGCCGGCCGTCTCTGGCTCGCCCGCCTCGCCGCCCCTGTCTATGAGCGCGTCTCGCGCGCCGGCCGATACGACGTGGACGCCGCCGTCCTACCTTGCCCATGAGCAGACCCAGGTGGCGGACGCCGGACTGAGCCTTGCCGCCCCGGAGAGTCCGTGGGACATCGCCCCGCCGCCGGATGTCCAGGCGCTACCCGCGACGGTCGAGGCCAGGGCGCGCGGCGAAGTCAGCCTGCGTCAGCGCCCCGATGACGTGGCGAATACAGTGCGCGGGCTGCCTGCCAATGCGGCGGTTAGAATCAATGGCAAGTCTGAGGACGGCGAGTGGTATCGCGTCCAGGCGGAGGGTGAGGCCCTGGGCTGGCTGCCAGCAGGCGAGCTTCAGGCCGGCACGCCCACACTCCACGTTCCCATCATCGCTTCGTCCCGGCCGGCCGCAGCGCAGGCAGCCCAGGTTCCCGCCACGGTCGCCCAGGCGGCGCCAGTAGCGGCCGCGCCGAACCTGGCCCTGGTCCCAGCCAGCGTACGCGTGTCGGCGGTGGGCGACTCGGTGATGCTCGGCGCGGCGGCCACCATGCAGGCAGGCATTCCCGGCGCCCGTATCGACGCCGCCGTGAGCCGTCAGGCGGGCAACGCCATCGATATTGTGCGTTTCTGGCGCGACAGCGGCCAGCTGGCCCCCATTGTGGTCGCTCACGTGGGCAGCAACGGCACGTTCAACGCCAGTCAGTTCGACCAGTTTATGGAAGTTGTCGGCGACCGTCGCGTCATCTTCATCAACGTCAAAGTGCCGCGCCCCTGGCAAGCGACCAATAACCACGTTATCGCCGAGGGCGTGGCACGCTATCCGAATGCGACGCTGGTGGACTGGTTCGGCGTCAGCGCCGACCACCCTGACCTGTTCTGGCAGGACGGCATCCACTTGCGGCCTGAAGGCGCGCAGCTGTATACCCGCCTGGTGGCCGACGCTGTTGTGGGTCGCCGCTAGCGACGCGGCATGCCGCGCTGCGATAACGGGGAACCGGCCATTTCTGATACCCTCCCGCCCCTCGCCCCCGACGAGTTTGTTCTGTACGATGTCCGCGTGACTGTGGAACGTGTGGGACCTGACTGCACGTGCGACATGCGCGTCGGGGACAGCTTCACAGCGCGCGGCGGCAAGCTCTACCTGCCCGACGGTCGCTCCTTCTGCCTGTATGCCCTGCAAAGCGCGCTCCCCCTGATTCCCGCCAAGCAACGACCCTTGCAGCGCGCCGACTGGATGGCGACCGACACCCGCATCACCTGCCCCGACCCCCACTGCCAGCTCATCCTGCGCATCGACCGCCTCGCGCCGCGCGTTCTCCGCCACGCTGACACCAGCGCTGAACCCCTCGACCCTGACCAGGGCACAGCCCCGCCGGGAGAGCGCCAGCAAGATTGAGAATTCAGCGGACCGGCAAGCCATAGCGGCGCCTCGCCTACCCTCTATGGTAGGCGAGGTGTGCCTCATAGATTCTCTCTGTCACCGGCGGCCTTGAGGTAGCCCTGCTGAGGCAATTGCGACCCGTTGACATTCATGCGGGGGGATGCTATACTGGGTTAGCCGCGGAACTGTTCGGGAGCCAGGCATTGTTGCCGCCGCCCCTAAGGGCCAGGTAAGGGAGGCGAAGGATCATGCGCCGACTACCTCGTATCCTGCTCCTGACCGTGTTCATTCCCCTCGCCGTCGCCCTCACGGTCGTACTCAGCCTTCAGGTTCAAGCCCAGTCCCCCACCGTCTATCGCGTCTTCTTGCCGGCCACGGGCAGCGCCATGCCAGAGCGCCTCAGCGCGCATCAGCAGGCGTCGCTGGTCGTGACGCCCGGCGCCCTCGATTTTGGCGTCGTGGACGTGAATGGGGCAGTCACTGCGACGCTCGCCCTCAGCAATACCGGGAATGCGGATATCGTCATCCAGCGTCTGGCCTTCGCTCCTCTCACCTCCACTAGCTTCAGTTACACCTCAAGCTTCACGACGCCGCTCACGCTGACGGCCGGCTCGCGCGCCATCGTCAGCGTCACCTTCGCGCCCCAGGTAGCAGGCGCCCATCGCGGCGCGCTCAACATCGAGACGAACGACCCGCGCCAGCCCCTCGTCGCGGTCTCATTACGCGGTTTCGGCGGCCAGGGTCCACCGGTTG
>CAZJJF010000374.1:0-4059 GCA_964546245.1 uncultured Anaerolineales bacterium | reverse complement strand
CACGGATGATCGGGCAGACTCCTGTCCGTCAGCAAGCACCCGGCAAAGCATCCCAGTTGTGTAGCTGCCTGCCCAAAGCCCGCCAATGACCAACGCTTCGCCGTGGACTCGACAATTTGCTCCATCCAGATCCAGCCACCGCCTTCCCGCTCGGTCACGCCATAACAAGCTGGGGCGCGGACGGGGCCAGGCAAGCCAGCCAACAGACCGGATTGAAAGGCGAGCATTTCCCGCTTCCAGTAGCACCATTCACGCGGAGACTGACACATCTCGCCGGGCGGCTGGTTGACGATCTTGAGGACGACTGACCAGGGACGCACGCCGTTGCTGTCCTGCCCCTGCCCGCTGAAGCAGTAGAGGCCGCCAGTGGTGTCGATGATCTTCTCATGGTCTAATCGGACAACCGACCAATCGAGCAGCGCAAAAGTTGGACTCTGCTGCTGCTTGCGCACAACAGCGGTCAACAGCGTCGGGTTGAGGTTGCGTAATTCTTCCAGCATTTAGTCCTTTGCCTCCACGATCCATACCTCATTGGCGCCACCAGATTGGGTAGCAGCATACCATTTGGGCATAAACTCCGCCATCCCCGGTTGTACGTTGATTTCAGCCCAGGCTTCTTCCATCTGGGCGATACTTTCAAACTCAACCTCCAACGTGATTGCGTCAAAGGTGCCGTAGTAGGAACTGCAGATGCGGTATGGGTATCGGGCACCTTGACTTGCCCTGCGGAGAAGATCGATGGCTTCTTGTAGCTTCCCACGTTCGGCAGAGAACGTTCTGCGATTGATGATGGTCATATTGTGCCTCCTTGCTAGACTTTGTAGTTTGTGATTAGATCAACACGATTCTGCGACAACGATTCTGTACACGACTAGTACACTGCGGCATAAATCGCCATGATAATTGTAGAGGCAGCTCGTAGCCGCCGGGCGTTGGTCAAACCGAAGACCGGCGGTTGCGAGCTGCCTCTACAATTATCACCATTCATCTGGTTATTTATGCCTGACTGTACTAGGACGCTGGCAGCGCACCCAACTGTTGCATCATACCCAGTGCGTCCCAGTTCAGCCAGCCTTCCTGGATTTGGCCGTTGACCACGCGGTGGATGTTGAGCGCAGTGACGGTCACACGGCGCCCCGTCGGCGGGATGCCGGCGAATTCACCCCGTTGCGTGCCGCTGATGGTGAAGCGCGTGGTCACTTTGTCCCCCTCGGCCACCTGATCCTCTACTGTAATATGCAGATCAGGAAAGACACTGCGCATGTACGCCACGAATTGTTTCAACCCTCCTCGACCGGGCGGCTCGCCGGGTACAGGGTTGTGATTATTGTAGTCAGCCGCGACGATGGTGTCGGCGACGGCCAGGTTGCCCTGGTTGAAAATTTCCTCAAAAAAGCGGTGCAGGATCTGTTTGTTTGCAGTTGGCATAGAGATTTTTCCTTTCTTGTAGATACAATCGATGACGATTAGCGCTCCGAGATCTCTAGGGTCGCGACAATCCCTGCGTGATCCGAGGGCCAAAGCCCAGAGAGAGTGCGCATAGCAGCATCATCACCCATGACATCTACGGCTCGGGCAGTGAAACCACCGCGCAAAAGCACGACATCGATCCGCGTATTGAGCAGCGAACTCGGGTTCGACAGATCGTCAGCCTGGCAGCAGGTGAAGCCGTTGCCCGTGCCAGCAACGTGCCAGGCATCGATATACCCGCCATTCGTGAGGGTCTGGTAGGCTGAAGGTGCCGGATCGAGCGGCGAAGCATTGATGTCGCCCACAAGCACCACAGGCAAACTGCTGTTTGCGGGACCGCTCAGAAGTTCCTGCGCCTGCGCCACCTGTATGGCGGATGTGACAGAAAGACAGTCGCCATCAAGATGTGTGCTGATAAGGCGGAACGATCTGCCACGTGTCCAGACGTCCACCGCTGCCCAGCCACGCCGCACAGTGATCGGACCGAACGCTACGGAAGGAATTTGGCAGTTGATCGCGAAATGGCCGGTTTGCACGTTTGAGAGTTGTAGATGGCCCGGCGGCATATCGGTTCGTACAAGAATCACCTCGCGGTCGGTGTGACGGAGATCAAAACCACCTGCACTGGGTAGCTCAATATCAAAGCCGTGGATTTCTGCGGCAACCTGGTAGTGTAAGCCGCGTTCAGCAAGAGCGCTGAGCAGAAGTTGAACATAGTCAAGCACAGCTTCCTGCAGCCCGATCAATACTGGTCGTGCGGACTCGATTTCGGCAGCAAGCACCTGCGCCCGTTCTGGAAAATTGCGCGCCTGATAGCCCTGATAGACAGCCGCGACACGATTGAGCAGATCGCCAAAGTTCGTAGCGCCGGGGACGCTAAAGATTTCGGCATTCACACCATGTTAGACATTGCGCGCCATCACAGTGATTTGGTGTTGAGCCGGGGGTGGTGGGTCATTGGCAGCAAATGTGCCACCAGTAGCTAATGTGAGAAAGAGGGTGAGTATGAGAGTGATGCGGATGAGCATGATATTACTCCTATGATATGATTTTATGAGAAGCGTACTTTTGCTTTTCAACGATAGGTATGAAACACCCAGCGTTGCATGAGAAGTTGAGTGTTATCATCTACATGACTGCGCAACCCTTGTCACCAGTGTACCAGCAAGCGACTTGCGTTTTATGCCATTTCTTGTCAAAACTTGCTGACTGACATGACACACTACAATCACGTCGCCAGCGTCACCCAGCGCCGCTCTCGATGCGACGTGAGCGCAGCATCGAGTACCCGCTGCACCCGCAGACCCTCATAAAAGTTGGGTGATAGTGGTTTATCTTCCAGTACGGCATCAATAAACAGGCGATGACCGACAGGCTCAGTGCGAAAAACATCGAAAATCCCACCAAAGTTGTCGTCAGGGCTAAATTTGAAGCTGCCAAAGTCCGTAAATTCGGTAGCATCGCAGCGCACTCCGCGCAGTGAGCTGCCAGCCAGACTGAATTCGGCGTGAATGGCGCCAGCATCGCCGCACAAGGTAATCTGCTGTTCAAAGAAATGGTTTGCGACATGCGCCACGGCGCTGACCTGGAGTGTGCCATGGGCACCGTTGGCGAACTCAAGCGCAAGCAACGCCGAGTCGTTTGATGGTGGAATGGGGGAGCCTTCCTCATCGCGGCGTTCAACACAGGCGTGCAGGTTGGCACAGATGCCAGTGATCTCGCCCACATAGAGATGGGCAAAGTGGACGAGATGCGACCCCAGATCACCCAGCACGCCGTTAGAACGGCGACCATCCCAACGCCAGTTGTATTGCGGGTCGCAGCCGTGGCTGGAGAGATAGCGCAGTGAACAGTGACGAAGTTGTCCGACATATCCGTCCAGCAACAGACGTTGCAACTGTTGGTAATGGGCGAACCAGTGCCAGGTAAAGAAGACCATCTGTTTGCGTCCGCTCGCCTCTGCCTTCTCGACCATGGCGCGTGCTTGGCTGCTATCATTGGCTAGCGGCTTTTCACACAAGACGTGTAGTCCGGCATCCAGGGCTGCCATCACCACCGCGAAATGGAGGTCGTCGGGGACGGCAACAAGAACCGCGTCCATCGGTGCCTTGGCGAGCATCTCGCGGTAGTCGGTGAAAACGAGCGGGATGTCGTGCTTGGCAGCCAATTCAGCCGCACGTTGGCGGTTGCGCCCACAAATTGCGGTCACATCTGCCCTGCGCTCGCTTTTGAGGTTGGTCAGATGCATGAAGTCAGTAAACCCACTTGTCCCGATAACGCCGATGCGGACTCGATCAGCCATTGAACTCCTCCTTTGAAAAATGCCCTTACCACTTCCTCGCCGAACTTCTGCCCAAGCAAACACCTATTACTCATCCATCTTGGTACCCAGGATCGTCTTTGCCGAGAAATAGCGCCACCACTGTAACTGCTCAAGTTCAGTCACCTTCTGCTGATAGGCATCAATGTTCGGGTACTCGATCACGCCCCAGTCGAAGAGCGATTCATCTGCCCAACGTGAATTGCACAGGATGAGCCACTTGGCTCCAGCACGCTTATCTACGGCTTCCACTTTTGACCACAGTTCGT
>CAZJJF010000373.1:1194-4097 GCA_964546245.1 uncultured Anaerolineales bacterium | reverse complement strand
TACCGCGAGGGCGTCGCAGGCTCACGGGATGTCTCCTGAGCGGGGCGTGTCGTAGCCATGAGTCTAGCACAAGGCGAGGACAACGTGAAACGTGAAGCGTAAACATGAGAAGAGATCATCTCTGGCTCATGTCTCACGCTTCACGCTTCACGACCGTTTGCCCGGTGTAAGGCGAGGGACTATAGTTTTCTCTGATGGCTATAGGTTGTGGATGATACATAAGGGTGAGATGAGTGCGATTGCGAACTATCTTTCTGGGCGCGACCCTGGGCGGCTTGACGCTGGCCCTGACCCTGGTGGGGCTGTATAAGGCGGTGGACCGACAGGCGGAGGAGGACGAGGCGCGCGCCGCCGACGTGATCATTGTCCTCGGCAGCCAGGTGCGCGCCGACGGTCAGCCGAGCAACAGCCTGCGCTCGCGCATCGAGCGCGGGGTGGAGCTATACCAGGCTGGCTACGCGCCGACCCTGTTTCTGACCGGCGGCGTGGGGCGCTTCCCGCCGGCCGAGGCCGAGGCCATGCGCCGCGTGGCCCTGGCGGCGGGCATTCCCGACAGTGCGCTGGTTCTCGATACGGCGGCGACATCGACCCAGGAGAGTATGCTGACCGCCGCTCGCGAGGCGCAAGCGCGCGGCTGGCGCACGGCGCTGGTGGTCAGCGACCCCTTCCACATGCTGCGGGCGCGGCAGATGGCGCGCGATGTGGGCTTCGACGCCTACGGCGCGCCTACCTACGACAGCCGCCTGTACACGGTCGACCGCCTGCGGCGTTTCTATACGCTGCGTGAGACACTGGCCCTGGTGTGGTACTATACGGTAGGGCGGCTAGGCATGACCGAGGGCATCGAGAGGGTGGCGCGCGGGCTAGAGCGAACGCGCTTTGCCGGGGTGCGCCACGCGGCGCAGGGACGGGCAGTGTAGACCGAGTCCATAGGGGAATGGCTCGCGGCGGGTGATCCCATCCGCCACCCGACACACAATAGCTCGCGGCGGATGGCCACATCCGCCGCCCGACACCCAGAAGCGCGCTGGATAGCCACATCCAGCGCGAGCGGAGCGCCCATGTTGGACTGGCGAGTCGGCGAGGCGTGGGGCGATGAGGCGCCGGAGCCGGCGGGGCCGCGCCGCTGGCGGCCGGGCCGACGCTGGTGGCTGCTGCCCCTGGCCGTCCTGGCCGTGGGCCTGGGGGTCGCGGGCTGGCTTGCCTGGGAGACGCCGCGCCACGAGGAGCGGCTGCGCGCCGATGTGCAGGCGACGGCCGACCTGGAACTGTGGGCGTGGCAGAGCCGCGACGTTGCCCTGTTCGAGACCCTCATCGACCCTCATATCGCCACCGGCTGGCGTGACGAGCATATTCAAGAGTTTCGCATGTTCCCGCAGTACGCGCGACTGGCGCGGCGCGGGACGCCCCAGGTGGAGGTCGAGAGCGTCGAGGCGCACGGCGACGAGGCGCTGGTTATGCTGCGCGTGCGCGTGCCCGATTTCCCCGGTCAGCCCCTGGACTACCGTCAGGCGCTGCCCTATCGCTATGTCGATGGGCGCTGGGCGCGGAGCGCGCCGACCCAGACGCTGTGGGGACCGACGCGCCGCCTGCTAACGCGCCACTTCGTTTTCGAGTATCCTGAGCGCGACGCGGCCGCCGTGCACGCTGTCGCCGCCGAGATCGAGGGCTTCTACCAGAAGCTGCGCGTCGACCTGGACCTGCCCGCCTCTGACGGCGAGGTGTGGGCGGTGCGCCTGACGCTCGATCCGCCCCTGTCGCCTCAACGCGACCCGGCGGGCAGCGCGACGCGGCTACCATCGCCCTCCCTGGCCCTGCTGCCCCTGGGGATGACCCCCACCCGCCAACTCAAGCTCGATGTGGGCCGCTGGCTCGGCGAGACGCTGGCCCGTCGCGACGACTGGGCGCGCCCGCTGAGTGGCGCGGCGGTCTGGAACTGGCCGCTGGCGGTGGCGGAGTGGAACACCCTGGCCTGGGCCGACGCCGACGCGCCGGATGGGGCGAGCGTGCGCCGTGTCCAGCGCTACCAGACTCTGCGCCAGACCTTCGACTCGATGCTGCCCACGGTCACCATTGTGGAATATGTCGCAACGGCCTATGGCCGCCCATCGGTGGCGGCGATGACGCGGGCGGCGCGGGGTGGGGCGCGCAGCTGGGAAGCGCTGCTACCCGCCAGTCTGGGCGTGGGGGTGGATACCTTCGAGAGGGCGTGGCTCGGCTATGTGGAAGGGCAGGTCGCCGCGCAGCCGAGATCCTGAGGCGAAGCACGGAACACACCGGGCACGCGGAAGTGAACTATTCCCAGCTGATGATCCACACGCACGCGCCGGCCAGGAGGATCGTGGTGACAACGAGGGCGGCCATCTGGCCGGGCAACAGGCCCGCATCTTTGGCGGCCCACAGCAGGACGACCACCATGGCAACGGCAAGGGCGAGCCAGGCGGTCAGGTAGGGGTGGCGGGCGGTCGTGGCGCGAAGGCGGTCCATAGGCGACTCACTCCAGGAAGGTAACAATCTCGGTCAGGCAGGTGATACGCCGCAGCGATGCAGGCGGGTGGGCGGCGTCGCGGTCGATGAGCACGCCGGTCATGCCCAGGGCATCGGCGATAGCGACGTTCTCTGGCAGGTCGTCGACGAAGACGGCCTCGCCCGGCGCGACGGCCGCCGCTCGCAGCGCGGCGTGGTAGATGGCGGGGTCGGGCTTCTCGACGCCCTCGAAGGCGCTGATCACCAGCGGGTCGAAGCGACCGACGATGCCCAGATGGGCCAGCGCGTCTAGCAGCGACGGGAAGGCGTTAGAAAGCAGGCCGACGCGGCCGGCGCGGGCAGCGACGCCATTCAGGGCGGCCAGGGCGTCGTCGTACAGGACGCAGTAGGGTACGTACCACGAGTGGGCCGTCAGC
>CAZJJF010000373.1:0-1184 GCA_964546245.1 uncultured Anaerolineales bacterium | reverse complement strand
AACGCCTCCAGCATGAGGCGACTCTGGGTGGTCATCCAGTCGCGCTCATGCTCTGGCGTGGCGACGAAGGGCAGGTTCAGCGCCCTGAGCTGTACCCGCGTCGTGTCGATGGCGGCGCGGATGTCGTCCTCAGAGGCCGTCAGGTCCAGGGCGCGCAGGGCCGTCGCCAGCCGCTCGGGGCCGTGGGCGCGAACGGTGAACAGGGTGTGCCAGGCGTCGAAGAAGACGATGCGGGGTGTCGCCATGACAGGCTAGCTGGGGCCTCCACAGTCTGGGGGCGCGACGATCTCGCGGGGCAGGGGACCTATCGCCCTTGCCCACGCGACGCACACCTGCCGCCAGGTATCTGCCAGGCGGCCGCTGTTGTCGATGACCACGTCGGCCAGGGGTAGCTTGGTCTCGATGGGCGACTGGGCATCAATGCGCTGCGCAGCCACGTCAAGGGGTAGCCCGCGCCGCTGGGTCAGTCGCTGCAATTGCTGCTCGCGGGTGCAGGTAACAATCCATACCGCGTCAAGCTCTTGCGCCAGTCCCGACTCGATGAGCTTGATGGCCTCCACGACGACGACTGGCTCGGTGGCCTCGGCGATGCGGCGGCGAATCTCGACGCGCACCGCCGGGTGGCTGATGCCTTCCAGGCGACGCAGCGCAGTCGGATCGCTGAACACGATGCGACCCAGGGCGGGGCGGTCGATACTGCCGTCGGCGGCGACGACCTGGGGGCCGAAGGCGTCAACGATGGCAGCGTAGGCGGGCGCGCCGGGGGCCATGACCAGGTGGGCAAGCTTGTCGGCATCGATGACGCGCGCGCCGAGGGCCTGCAACATGCACAGGACGACGCTCTTGCCGCAGCCGATATTGCCCGTCAGCCCGATGGTGTACAGAGGCGCTCCCATGATTCAGGGTATCGCCGGAATTGTAGACGGCGGTTGGAGGCGAGTCAAACATTCAACGGCGCGATGGTATAATAGCGGCCTGCTCTGACCAAGACCCGCCGCGTGGAGGCTACCTTGCGTGTTCGTTTGCTGTTGTTCTCCCTGTTCGCGTTGATGCTCGCTGCCCTTGCCACCTTCGCCCTCGCCGCCCCCAGCGCTCCCAACCTGACCTTCGCCCCTACCCCCGTGACCATCACGGCGCCGGGCGTCAGTGTGGTAGAGTTGCGCGTGACCGGCGCCCAGGACCTG
>CAZJJF010000372.1:0-4111 GCA_964546245.1 uncultured Anaerolineales bacterium | reverse complement strand
GGGCGGCTCGCCAAAGGGCTGGAGGCGGCCGATGATTTCAAGGCCCTTGATGGTGCGACCGTCATGCACGAGGTCAACGTGCTGGAAGAGGAAGAAGCCGCCCTCCATCCACTCGTAAGTCACTTTCCCCTCGACACCGCCGGACATTTGCCATGTGCCGACCAACCTATCCAGGCGCTGCACGTCTGGATAGGGGGTCTGCGCGGTATCATAGCCGTCGGTCATGGCAGACTCTCCTTCGGGGTGACTGCCCACCCCGTTGCGCCACCCATCCCTCAATGACAGGTGGCCGCTACTCTCTGTCGGGCTGACTGGTCGATGCGCTCCGACGGGGTCAACGCCGCTTGCGCTGCGTTCTCGGTCACGCTGTCTCCTCCACGGCGGGTGTCTGGGCGTTCGGCAGTGGCGCGTCGAGGAATGGGACCACGACGGCGGGCAGCAGCGGCGTGTCGCTGCAGGTGTAGTGGGTCGTGCCGGGCAGGATGGCGAGCTGTGAGGCGGACATGCCCGACCCATCCCAGCCGCCGTCACGCTGGCCGCCGCCGAGCAACCGGAACATCTCCGCGGCGTGGGCGGGCGGGAAGCCGTCCGCATCGCCGGCGACGATGAGGGTTGGCGCCTGGATGGCCGCCATGTCGTCCGACAAGTCGTACTCCACCCGCACCGCCTCGCCCATCTTGCCAACCAGCCGCGGCCAGTCCTCGACGCGGGGGGCGATGGCGGCGTATAGCTGGTAGATGGGCGACTGTTTCATCGGCTCGGCGGCCTCCGGCCCCATCTGCGACATAGCCTCGGCAACCTCAGGATACCAGGCGGTCCGACGGCACGGCGCGGAGACGACGACGAGCTTGCGCACAACCTGGGGGTGGCGGATGGCCGTCTGCAGGGCCACGAGGCCCCCCATGGAGTAGCCCATGACGTCGGCCTGGCCGAGGCCGAGATACTGAATCAGAGCCGCGATGTCGTCGGCCATCAGGTCCATGTGCAATGGGCGGTCGATGTCGGCGGTGCGCCCGTGCCCCTGCAAGTCGACGCCGATGACCTGGCGGCCCGCGGCGAGTTGGGGCAGGATGGGGCCGAACATCTCCACGGCGCCGAAGCCGCCGTGAAGTAGAACCAACGGCGCGCCCTCGCCGAAGATCTCGTAGTACAGTTGGAGGCCGTTCACCGGGGCGTACCCACCCCGCCCCGCCTGCTTAGTCTCGGTCATGGTCAGATCCTCCCTTTGCCTGGCCGACGCGCTCATAGCGAAGCCAGATTACGCCAGACGCGAAGGTGCGAGTCTCGAGGAGCCGCAGCTGCACGGGGCGATCCATCTCCGCGAACATGGACTTGCCACGTCCCACGATAATGGGCTGGACGAAGACCTGATACTCATCAATCAAGTCGAGCCGCATCAAGGTCGCGGCCAGATCAGGCCCGCCGACGCTTATGTCCTTGCCTGGCTGTTCCTTCAGCCTTGTGATCGCCTCGACGAGGTTATCGCTCGCCAGTTGGGCATTCTCGCCCACATGCTCGAGCGTTGTCGAGAAAACGAGCTTGGGCGTGGCCTGCCACAGGCGCGCGAACTCAAGCTCAACCTCCGTGCTGGCCGGGTCCTTGTCGGCTGTGTCCCAGAAGCGCATGACCTCATACATACGCCGCCCGAGGACGTGGACGCCTACGTCTGCCTCGCGCCGATTGGCGAAGCGATGGAATTCTTCGTCGACCTGAAGCCAGTCATGCTCGCCGTTGGGGCCTTCGATGAAGCCGTCCAGGGACACCAGCATCGAGTAGATTACTTTTCGCATCGCGCTCCCTCTCGTGGCACGGTGATGGCTCGTCTCTCCCTACTCTTCCGCCAGAAAGAACTCGTTGCCGTCGATGTCGGAGAACCAGGTTGCCTTCTGCCCCCAGGGCATGACCTCGACCGGCCCCTTGAACTTGACGCCGCGAGCGGTGTAGGTCGCATAGGTAGCATCAATGTCGTGGCTGGCGAAGGTGATGCCGGTGTGCTTGCCAGGCGCGTTGCCCTCGCCGGCCCAACTGGCGTGGGCAAGGACAAGCTGGGTCGTCGCGCCGGGTGGGACGACCGTCAGCCAGCGCATCGCGTCGCCGAACATGCTGTCCATGGCCTTCTCCCAACCTAGCGTATTGACATAAAAATCAAGTGCGGCATCCTGGTCGGCTACCCCGATGGTCGTTGAGTGAATGTGCGAGATCATCTTTCCTCCCGTGGAACTGAGTGTGGACTGGGGAACGCGGCAGGTCGCCCAGTGTTACGCCGCAATATGTGCGCCGCGTCTACGTTTATTCGTCGTTTGGCATACGCCCGAATCGACATCCTATGGCGTGAGTGTTTGGTAGTGTGGGGGGATGGCTCAAGCCGGTAACTGGGCAAGGCGTCGTTCCAGGAAACGCCGCTCTGGCTCCTGGCGCGTCAGGTCGAGGGCCTGCTGATAGGCGCGGCGAGCCTCGGCCGTGCGCCCCAGGCGGCGGTACAGGTCGGCGCGCGCGGCGTGGGCCAGGTGGTAGTCGGCCAGGTTGCCCTGGGTGAAGATGGCGTCAACCAGCGCCAGACCCGCCTCGGGACCATCGCGCATGGCGACGGCGACGGCGCGATTCAGGTCAACGATGGGCGACGGGGTGAGCCGCGCCAGCAGGTCGTAGAGAGCCACAATCTGCGCCCAGTTGGTAGCGGCAGGGCTTGGGGCGCGGGCGTGAGCGGCGGCGATGGCTGCCTGGAGGGTGTAGGGGCCAGCGCGGCGGGAGGCCAGGGCGCGGCCGACCAGGCTGACGCCCTCAGCGATCTGAGCCTGGTCCCACAGCGCGCGGTCCTGGTCTTCCAGCAAAATAATGTCGCCGGCCGGGGTGGCGCGGGCGGCGCGACGCGCTTCGTGGAGCAGCATCAAGCCGAGGAGGCCCCGCGCTTCCGGCTCGGGCATCAATTCCACCAGCAGGCGACCCAGGCGTATCGCTTCGCCGGACAGGTCGGGCCGCGTGAGCGATTCGCCGGCCGACGCAGAGTAGCCCTCATTGAAGACGAGATAGATGACATGAAGCACCGCATCGAGGCGGTCGGGCAGGTCGGCGCGGGGGGGGACCTGGTAGGGGATGCCCGCAGCGCGAATCTTGCCCTTGGCGCGCACAATGCGCTGGGCCAGGGTGGGCGGCGGGATGAGAAAGGCGCGTGCGATCTCCTCGGTCGTCAGGCCGCACACTTCGCGCAGGGTCAGGGCGATGCGGGCCTCGGGTGCGAGGGCCGGATGGCAGCAGGTGAAAATGAGCCGCAGTCGGTCGTCCTCGACGTCCGGCTCGTCCCACTCGCCGTCGGCGTCCGCTGTGTCGGCCAGGTTCGCGCCGAGAGTCGTCAAGGCGGCGTCGAAGCGTGTCTGTCGGCGTAGGCGGTCGATGGCCTTGAAGCGACCGGCCGAGACGAGCCAGGCGCGGGGCTTGGCGGGCACGCCGTCGCGAGGCCACTGCTCGACGGCGGCGCGGAAGGCATCCTGGAGGGCATCCTCGGCCAGGTCGAAGTCGCCAAGCAGGCGAACCAGGCTGGCGAAGACGCGCCGCGAGTCGCGGCGATACACCTCGTCAAGGGCGCGGCGCGCCTCCTCGCTGTAGGGTAGGGGCGGGGGCGCGCTCGGCGTCGCGGAGAGGGCGGCGCTAGGGGGGCGGCTCACCGCTCGAACCTCTGCGCGGCACGCGTCCTGGCCCTGGCAGCTTCGACCTCGCGGCTCTTAGGCGCGGCGGTCGATTCGAGGCTGGCCAGAAGCTGAGCTGAGAGACGAGCAATGTCGTCGACAGCCGCGTAGAAGGCGACTTCATTCACCTTCGACGGCTTGTTGAAGCCGCTTATCTTGCGCACGTATTGGAGCGCCGCCGCTTCAATTTCATCCGTCGTGGCGGGCGGCTCGAAGTTGTAGAGCGGCCTGATGTTTCGGCACATCCCTATCCCTCCCAAGAGGCGTGTGTTGTGGACTACCGACAGCCTGGCTAAAGAGGGTCAAGGATACTCAAGAACGGCGCCGGGACAAGTGCGATGTGTTAGCTATGAGAGAACGGTGCGCAGCTTTGAGGCGAAAGCCTCGGGCGCACCCATCTGACCATACTCGCCGCCAAGGAATCCGCC
>CAZJJF010000371.1:0-4136 GCA_964546245.1 uncultured Anaerolineales bacterium | reverse complement strand
GACTACGCTACGCGGCGCGGTCGTGGACAGCCACGGCGACCATCGCCTGGCGATGGCGCTGGCCGTGGCCGGACTGGTCGCCGTGGGTGAAACGCTGGTCCAGGACACCGGGTGCGTCGCTGACTCGTTCCCCAACTTCGTGGCTCTGATGCGCGGCCTGGGGGCGGATGTGGAGGTGATGGCCTAGCATGCCAATTACAGGCCGGGCGAAACTGGCGGGGGTGGTGGGCTGGCCGGTGGCGCACAGCCTGTCGCCTGCCATGCACAATGCGGCGTTTCAGGCGCTGGGGCTGGATTGGGTCTACGCGCCCTTCGCCGTGCCGCCAGAGCGGCTGGCCGATGCGGTGCGCGGGCTGGCGGCCCTGGGCTTCGTCGGCGCCAACTTCACCATCCCCCACAAGCTGGCGATCATGGACCTGGTGGATGAGGTGTCGCCGGCGGCGCGGGCCATTGGCGCGGCCAATACGCTGGTGTTCGGCGATCGCATCGCCGCCGACAACACGGACTGGAGCGGCTTCCTGCGCTCCTTGCACGATGTGGGCTGCGATCCGACGGGGCAGCGCTGCCTCGTCCTGGGCGCGGGCGGCGCGGCGCGATCCATTGTCTATGCCCTGGCGTCGGTGGGCGCGGATGTCATGGTGGTCAATCGCAACGTCGAGCGGGCCGCCGCCCTGGTGGCCGACCTGGGCCACGTGTTTCCCGCCGCCCGGCTGCGCTCAGGGCCCCCGTCGGCGCTGGCCGACGAGGCGGCGAAGCCGCCTCACCTCATCGTCAACACCACTTCGCTGGGTATGGTTCCTCGCGTCGAGACATCGCCCTGGCCGAGTGACGTACCCATCCCGGCTGATGCCACGGTCTACGATCTGGTGTACAATCCGCTGGCAACGCGCTTCCTGCGCGAGGCGAAGGCGTCGGGGGCGCGGGCCGTCGATGGCCTGGGCATGCTCGTCCACCAGGGGGCCATCGCCTTTGAGATGTGGACGGGCGTTGCAGCGCCGACGGATGTGATGTACAAGGCATGCCTGGCGTACTTGTAGGGGATAGGGAACAGGGGACAGCAGGCGGCATGACCACCACCACCATCTTCCTCATTCGTCACGGCGAGACGGACGCCAATCGCAATCAGGTGTATCAGGGGCAGGCGGGACAGGGGCTGAACAACCTGGGACGCGAGCAGGCGACGCGGCTCGCCGCCCGCCTGGCTGATGTTGGCGTGCGGTTCGACGCCTTCTATGCGTCGGACCTGGCGCGTGCCTTCGAGACGGCCGAGATTATCGGCGATTGTCTGCGGGTGACGCCCATCCCTGAGCCGGGGCTACGCGAGGTGTATCTGGGAGCGTGGCAGGGGTTGAGCTACACCGATGTCGAGGCTCAGTTTCCCCACGAGGTGGCGGCCTGGCGGCGCGGCGAGGACATTCGACGCGGCGGCGGCGAGAGCTACGCCGACTTGCAGGCGCGTATGCTGGCAACGCTGGACCGGCTGGCCGTGGGGCACGCGGGCGGCGTGGTGGGGGCGGTATCCCACGGCGCGGCTATCAAGCTGTTCATCGCCGCGGTACTGGGCATCCCGATGACTCACCTGCGCCACTACCACGTCATTACCAACACGGCGGTGACAGTCGTCAGGCGGGTCGAGGGCGAGCCGTGGGAGATGTTGGTGTGGAACGACGCGCGCCATCTGCCGGGGGACCCGCTGGGGGGCGCGCTGGTTGAGGATGCCTAGTCGCCCTGGGCAACGAGGGGCAGGAAGACACGGTCGGGGCGTGGGATACGCGCCAGGGCGTCGGCGGCGGCCACGTCGAGCTTGCCTGCTCCCCAGCGCGGGTTGGGGGTGACGCCTGTCCAGCTGTCGCGGCGCGCGCTGGCCGTAAGCAGGGCGCGTAGCGCAGGCAGGTTGAGCGTCGAGTCGCCTTGCAGCAGCAGGGCCACCGCGCCCGCGACGTGGGGCGCGGCCATGCTGGTTCCCTGATTGGCGAAGTGGCGGTTGCCCGGCGCGAGCAGCGACATAGGGCGGGGCGCCCAGGCTGACAGGCTGGAGATGATGGGTTGGCCGGGTGCGACGAGGTCCGGCTTGAGGCGGCCGTCGCGGGTCGGGCCATCGCTGGAGAAGGCGGCCAGTGCGCCTGCCGGCCAACCGACGGTGTGCAGGCCGCCACTGGCGGCGGGCCAATCGGTGCGCGAGGTGTACGCCCCCACGGTCAGCGCGCCACGCGCCGTGCCGGGCATACGGATGCGCATGCCTGGCTCGAGGCCTGTGGTCCAGGTCGCGCCGAGGGTCGTTGCCCAGGCATCAGCGCGGACCTGGCGCTCGTCGTCGCCGACCACGACCAGCGCCCACGGGTCGCCGGGGCGCAGATTGTAGAAATACGCCTGAACCTCATACGCGCCATTCAGAGGCTGAGGGCCGCCGAAGAGCAGGCACGCCTCGGCCCCGCCCTCGACCAGCCAGCAGCCTGTGCCGCTGTTGGCATCCACCCAAGAGCCGACCGCCCCACTTGGCTGGCGGATTCCCACCCGCACTCGCCCGTTGGCCCATAGATCGGCGATGAACGAACCGCTGCTGGGCGCGACGAAGCCCAGGTCGGCGCTCTGGCCGCGCACAACCCTGGCGGCAGCGTGACTGTCGACACTGCCGTCATTGCCGGCCGAGACCGTTACGGCCCGGCCGGGTTTGTCGAAGGCCGTCAGGGCGTCGATGGCGATCTCGTTGGCCGCCGTGCCGTCGTGGGCGCCGAAGGGAGTGCCCAGGCTCAGGTTGACGACGAAGGGCTGCCCGCGCTGGGCGGCGAAGGCTTCGACGAAGGCCAGGGCCGCGATCTGGTCGCTTTCATAGAAGCCGCCGTCGTCGTGGCGCGTCGCCTTCACGGCGACGATGTTGGCGGCCGGAGCCATGCCTGCGTAGCGGCCGGGCGGCGTGCTGCCCAGACCGTTGCCGGCCGCTGTGCCGGCCACGTGCGTGCCGTGCCCGACGCGATCCATCCCTCGCACCGGCTGGTTGACGTGCAGGATCCAGCCGATAGCGCGCCCCTCGTCGCGGGGAAAGAGATCGGCAGCCTGGAGACGCCATACGCCGCGCGCGGAGCGCCCCTCCCAGCCGTTGACGTCGAACGTCGCGTAGACGTCGGTCCCGCCCACCGCGACCTGGGTTGGCAGCAGGTCGCGCTCCTCGCCCCAGGGAGCCAGGAGGCGTAGCCGCAGGTCGCTGCGGTAGGGGTGCTGGATGCGAACAGAGACGGCCAGCGAGCGCAGTGGCGTATCGTCGAACACCTCCAGCGGTAGGACGAGGCCATCCGGCGCGTTGTCGGGAATGGAGCCGCCGCTACCCAGGAGCGCCAGCCCCGCGTCCGCCAACCCGGTGTTGATCTCGTCTTCGGTGTACAGCCGCCCCCCATAGACCGGGCCATCAAGGTCGCCGTCGCCGTCGCCGTCGCCTGGGTCGCTCATGTCGAGAAAGGCCTTCAGGCGGGTGCGTCCCTGGGCGTCGATGAAGTCGGGATGCGTCCAGTCGATGCCGGTATCGATGATCGCGATGATGACCCCCTCCCCGCGCCGACCGGCGGTGTGGATGAGGGGCGCGCCGGTCTGGGCCACGCTGACATCGTTGTGGACCTCGGCGGGGCGGTCGGCGCGGACATAGCGCACGCCCGGCGCGTCGGCAAGGTCCTTGAGCGCAGCAAGGGGAGCGGTGACGGCCGCCACGTTGCCGACCTGGGCGCGCAGCCGCGCCGAAGATGGCAGCCACGCTGATGGCACAGCAGCCGAGTCGAGATGGACGAGGACAGATACGCTTTCCGTGGCGGAGTTGGTGAGGAGGCGCACGGCCTTGAAGTCCTGGCGCAGAGCCACCCCCGGCGCGGTCTCGCCGAGGGCTACTCGCAGCGCGGGGTCTAGGCGGTCGGGGGGCGCGGCGCGCCCTGGCCGCGGCCACGCGGCTAGAGCCAACAGGAGCAGAATCAGAAGCGGCCAGTAGCGTCGATGTCTCAAGAGTGGAGGTTCTCGATGATAACGGCGATGCCCTGGCCGACACCGATGCACATGGTAGCAAGGCCATAGCCAGCCTGGCGGCGGTGGAGCTCGTGGGCGAGGGTGGTCAGAATGCGCGCGCCACTCGCCCCCAATGGGTGACCGAGGGCGAT
>CAZJJF010000370.1:0-4157 GCA_964546245.1 uncultured Anaerolineales bacterium | reverse complement strand
CGCGAGCCGATTCTGCCTGACTACGAAACCACTCAAAGGACCAGGTAGACTAAAGGGGAACAACGCGACTTCGCCACGTGTCCCCCCGTATGAGACGCAATTCTAGCCAAGAACCGGATCCGGCGCAAGTTTCAACGCAAACCTTTGCGCCAACCCACCGGGGCGCGATCCCCTACTCTGTTGTCGCGGCCGGTGGCTCGGCGGGGCCTTTGCCCATCTTCGCCTTCATCGCCGCCAGTTCATCCTCGATGGCCGGGTCTTCCAGGCTCGCAAACTCGCGGTCGACGGATGTGGCAGTCTCGTTCATCTCGCTGGCGGCGGCGGCGCGCGCCTCCTGCTCGCGGACGCGCTGCTCCATGCGACCAAACTCGCTGCTGTAGTTGGGAATCTGCTGAATCTGGGCCGACTTCTTGGCCATATCCTCCCGCGCGCGGGCGGCCCGCTGGCGGGCAATCAACGTGTCCTTGTTGCGCTTGGCGCTGTCGTACTTCGATTCTAGCTCCGACAGCTCGGAGCGCAGCTTGGCAACGAGGGCTTCCTGGTCGGCGAGCTGGGCCTGATAGACCTCCAGTTGCGCCTGATAGTCGTTCCTGCGCTTGAGAGCTTCCCGCGCCAGGTCGTCGCGATTCTGGGCGACCGCCATCTCCGCCTTACGCTGCCACTCATCGACGAGCTTCTGGGTGTCCCGCACCTCGGCTTCCAGGAGCTTCTGCTGGGCCAGCATCTCCTGGACCTGGGCGCGCGCATCCAGAATAGCCGACTCCATGTCGCGGATAATCTGCTCAAGCATCTTCTCAGGATCTTCCGCCCGATCCAGGATGTCATTGATATTGGCGCGGAGAATCATGCTCATGCGCTCGAAAATCCCAGCCATAGGGTTCACTCCTTTGCTCGAGGACTACTCGGAACAGCCACAACCTCCCCCATTATATCGTAGATTAGGTCGCGGCGCAATGACGGTTTGCATGTTCCGAGGCGGCGCGGCAAAATGGGCCACTTCCGACGCATGGGAGGAGGCCGCGCGGCGCACCTTACGGTCGTGGGCAGCGCCAATACCGATATGGCGCTGCAACTCAGTCACCTGCCCCAGCCCGGCGAGACAGTCCTGGGCGGCCGCTTCACCACGGCCGGCGGTGGCAAGGTCGCCAACCAGGCCGTCGCCGCCGCCGTCGGCGCATTGACCGTCACTTGCCTGGGGGCGCAGCCAGCGTTGCCTTCCCGCGCTCAGGTGATGCATTTCCTGAAGGAGGCGCGCGCACATGGCTGACAAGCCCCTCTGGTACACCGAGGACCAGGCGGCCCGCCTGGATGAACTGACGACCGACGACCCTCACAAGAAGGAAGCGCCGTTGCGGCGCGACGCCCGCCACCTGGGCCGCCTGCTGGGCGAGACCCTCAAGGAGCAGGAGGGCGTGGACCTCTACAATGCGGTCGAGGAGCTGCGCCTGCTCTCGATTCGGCAGCGCGAGATGTCCGCTTTACCCGACACTGACCCGGCCGCTGCGGCCGAGGTGGCCGGGCGGATTCGGGCCATCGTAGCCGAGGTCAGCCTGAGCCGCGCCTACAAGATGACTAAGGCCTTCGCCACCTACTTCGAGTTGAACAACCTGGCCGAGACCGCCCACCGCAAGCGCCGCCGCCGCGCCGCCATGCTCGCCCCCGGCGGCCGCACCCAGCCCGGCTCGTTTCGCGGCACGCTACGCCGCATGCGCGACGCCGGTATCGCCGCCGACGATGCCCTGGCCTGGCTGGCGAAGGTGCAGGTCATCCCCGTCTTCACCGCCCACCCCACCGAGGTGGCGCGGCGCACTGTGCTCTTCAAGCGGCGGCGCGTGTCCGAGAACCTGGCCCGCCTCGACCGCCTCCCGCTAAGCGCGCCGGAGGCTGAGCAGCTCCAGGCGGCCATCATGGCCGACATCACCGCCCTGTGGCAGTCCGATGAGGTGCGCCGTCGCCGCCCGTCGGTGCGCGACGAGATTCAGATGGGCCTCGACTACTACCCTGTCCTGTTCGACACCGTACCGCGCCTGTACGAGGAGATTGCCGATTCCTTTCGCGAGGTGTACGCCGTCGCCATCACCGCCCGCGACCTGCCCACCGTCGTCCGCTTCGGCTCGTGGATCGGCGGCGACCGCGACGGCAACCCCTTTGTCACCCCCGACGTGACCCGCGACGCGCTACAGCGGGCCAGGCAGACGATTCTGGACCAGCATAGCCGCACCCTCAATGAGTTGATCGAACGCCTCAGCCCCTCTACTTATCAGGTAGACGTGTCCCCCGCGCTGCGGCGGCAGGTCGAGGCGTTGCCCTCGCTGCCGCCCTCGGTGCGCGCGCCGGCCTTCTCAGCCAGCGAAGTCTATCGCCACTTCCTGGTGCACATGCAATACCGACTGGCGCACACCCACGACCAGACTGCCGACGCCTACCCCGACGCGACGGCTCTGGTCGCCGACGTGCTACTGGTTCGCGACAGCCTGATGCAGAACCGGGGCGAGCGTCTCGCCTACGAAATCGTCGATCCCCTGCTGCGGCAACTCGACACCTTCGGCTTCCATCTACACACGCTGGACATCCGCCAGCACGCCCACGTCCACGCCCAGGCGGTGGACGACCTGACCACGGGCGCAGCCCTGCACGGGGCCGACAGCGCGCTGCCGCCGCCACCCGCCCCTGAGACGGAGATGTTGCTAGAGACATTGGAGGCCGTGGGCGACCTGAAACGCGCCTACCCGCCCGCTGCTCTTCAGACCTACATTATTAGCGGCGCAACGTCGGCCGAGGACATCAAGGCCGTGGCCTGGCTGTGCGAGTTGAGTAGCGTGCGCGTCGCCGGCCGTCCCGATGTCGGCGACCCCGGCCTGATGCCGGCGCCCCTCTTCGAGTCCATCGCCGACCTGCGTAGCGCCGCCGACACCTGCCGGCAACTGTGGACCGCGCCCGACTACCAGCGGCTGCTGGACTCGTGGGGGCGACGGCAGGAGGTGATGCTCGGCTACTCGGACTCCAACAAAGACGGCGGGATGCTCACCAGTACCTGGGAGATCTACAAGGCGCATCGCGCCCTGCACCAGGTCGCCGACGAGTGCGCCATCCAGCTACGCCTGTTCCACGGGCGCGGCGGCACGGTCGGGCGTGGCGGCGGCCCCACCCACCGCGCCATCGTTGCCCAGCCCGTGGGCGCGTTTCGTGGCGCGCTGCGCATCACGGAGCAGGGCGAGGTGCTCAACTGGAAGTACTCGGAGCCGATCCTGGCCGAGCGTAACCTGGACATCATGGTGGCCTCGGCCCTGGAGGCCCTGACCCGCACCGGCAGCCCCACGACGCCGCCGCGCCCCGAATGGGAGGCGGCGCTGGAGAGCATGTCGGCCGATGCCTTCGCCGAGTATCGCGCCCGTATCGCCGAGGACCCCGACCTGCTGGCCTACTTCGAGGAGGCGACCCCCATCGCCGAGCTAGAGTACGCCCGCATCGGCTCGCGGCCCACCCGCCGCTCAGCGCGGCGCGGCCTGGACGACCTGCGCGCCATCCCCTGGGTCTTCGGCTGGATGCAGAGCCGCTACCTGCTGCCGGGCTGGTTTGGCGTCGGCGCGGCGCTGGAGAGCTTCACCGCCCGCGACGCGGCGCACCTGCCCATGCTGCGTCAGATGCTGGCTGGCTGGCCGCTGTTCGAGGACATCCTGCGCAACGTGGAGAGCGCGCTGGCGAAGGCAGACCTGACCATCGCCCGGCTATACGCCGAGCTTGTTACCGACAAGGATATTCGCCGCCGGGTATACGCCATGCTCAGCGAGGAGTACCGTCGCACGCAGGCAATGCTGCTAGAGGTGCTGGAGCAGGCGGAGCTTCTAGAGACAAATAAGGTCCTGGCGCGCTCCATTCGCCTGCGTAACCCCTACGTCGATTCGATGAGCTTCATCCAGGTGGAATTGCTGCGCCGCAAGCGGGCGGGCGAGGAGAGCGACGAACTCAACTACGCCCTGGCGACCACCATCAACGGCATCGTCGCCGGCCTGCGCAACACGGGCTGACGACTGTCGATCTCGCCTGCTGTTAAGACACGAAAGCGTAGTGAAATGGCTCGCGGCGGATGGCCACATCCGCCGCCCGACACCCAGAAGGGCGCTGGATGTGGCCCTCCCGCGCGAGCAGAGCAGCAC
>CAZJJF010000369.1:0-4163 GCA_964546245.1 uncultured Anaerolineales bacterium | reverse complement strand
CGGGTCATGAGGTCTTCCATTTCGTCGCGGGTGGGGGTGGGGAGGGGTTGGGACATGGGGGTAGTTCCTCCGATGTTGGGGGTAGAGTTGCGGCGGCGACGCCAGGGGCCGCGATTGGGGCGGTGGTAACCGGCGGCGGTGAGGGTGGCGGCGAGGAGGGCGGCGGCGGCGAGGCCGAGGCGCTCGACGGGGGTGTCGAGGGCGGTGAGGCGGTCGCGCTCGGCGCGGTCGGCAGCGGTGAGGGCGCGACGCTCGGCGCGGACGGCGGTGTCGAGGGCGGCGACCTGGGCGGCGAGGTCGTGCATGCTGATGTATTCGGTGGTGACGCGGTGGCCGTGGCGGCGGCTACGGGTGTAGTAGGGGGTACCGGTGCTGGAACGTTTCCAGGCCATGATGAGCGCTCGAAGTGGTGCAGACGCGAAAATGTAGGCGAAGGATCATCCTTGGGCATGATGGGTGTCGAGGAGAGTGTATCACAGATGCGAACGTTTGTGCGGGGCGCGGGGGGCAAAGAGTTGACTGGTTTGGGGGCGAGACCAGCCCCGCCGACTACCTGTAGAAAGGGACGTGGACAGGCACTGAGACCACGGACTCAGAAATGAGGACGCGGACGAGCGCGGACGAACGCGGACAGGAGACGACCCGACAGGATGAACAGGATGAACAGGATGGACAGGGGAGGGAGGGTCATCCTGCAGGCGAGCGCGGATGAGGTGCGAAGAGGGCAGGCGGAGAGGTCGGTGGCGGCGAGGGGGGAGGCGGGGAAACACTATCGGGGCTATTGAATCGCGCTCTCGTTTGTGGTATACTAAGATAGACCGCTATACCGATATCTGTGCTCTGAACGGAGGGCCTGCTGCATGGCGAGCCAAGAGACAACATTCTCGCCGGCCGAGATGTGCGCCTGGTTCGACATCCCGCGCACGACGTTGTTTCGTTGGGAGGATGAGGGGCTGATTCCGCCAGCGGAGCGCAAGGGGTCACAAGCCGAGCGTGTTTACCATCGCGAGCATGTGGCGTGCCTGTTCAAGGTGGTGCGCGAGAAGATGGAGCACGAGCTCGACCTGGCGCAGCGCCACGATCCCTATGCGGCCTATCCGTCGCTGGCTCTAATGGAGCGGATGTACCTCATCGAGTTCTTTGCCAGCGACAATCCGAAGCATGGGCTGGAACAGTTGGGCGGGCTGTCTCGCAAGCACGCGCTGAAGGTTGAGACGCTGCGCAAGATCGTCGAGTATGCGTTGAGCCGATCCCGTGGCGACCGGCTGCGGGTGGCGATATGGCAGTTCTTGCTGGAGTACGAGCAGCAGGCACGGTGATGAGAGGGGGCGACCGTGTTCAGCCGAGAAGCGGGCAGCTTGATTCGGGATATGCTAGAACTCTTCTCCCAGGCCAGTCAGATTCCGCTGGAGCTGTATGAGGTGGATAATGGCGTCGTGCGCGAACCGCCCATCCGCGCTGCGGAAACGCTCTTTCCAGAGTATTGTCGGGGGGTGTGGGCCTTGAACGGGGGCCAGGCGAAGGATATCTGTAATCAGGACATGTGCAGTCGCGCTCAGGAGGTTGCCCGCAGCGGGCAGACAAGCCTCTACGCATGCCACGCGGGGCTAGACAATCAGGCCGATGTGCTCACGATGGGTGACGAGACGGTCGCCGTCCTCCAGTACGGCGCGGTGCGCCTGCTCGACGATGCTACGGACTCTGAGGCGCAACGCCTGAAGGGGTATGAAGAGGCCATGCGGTCGTTAGGGGCTAGTAGCGAGGAGGCCGAACACCTGGCCGCATTGCTGGACGTGGCGCCACGCCGCACCACCTCTGAATGGCGCGTTCTAAATTCAACGTTGTTCTCCCTCCTCAAGAGCATCATCATTAAGTACGTCGTTCAAGCCGAGGACGAGCGTCGCACCGAGCAGCGCGCCTACCACGACTTGCAGATTCGCGTTCAGGCGGCGATGGCGCACGCAGAGAGCCTCGCCGAGGATCTCGACGATGGCACGCCAGTGGATGTCCGGGAGAAGGTCGAAGATATCGTCGGCGCTATCACCGCCGCCAGCGCCGTTATGCATAGCCTGACCCGTGGCGAGTATCTGCCCAAGACATATCGCTGGCGCTCACACTCCATCGACACCTTCATCGAGCAGGCTCTCACCCTGTGCCGAGCTGAGATGCGCAACAAGCAGCTGGAAGCCAGGGTCGACCTGCAACCATTTGGGGGACGCATCCACATCGAAGCGTCGCGGCGCCACCTGGAACAGGCTATCAACAACCTCGTCCAGAACGCTGTAAAGTATTCGTATCGGACGCGGCAGGTGGCCCAAATACCACGCTATGTCTCAATTCGGGGTCGCATCGTTGACGATGGATATGAACTCGTCATCGGCAATTACGGGGTGGGTATTGAGCCTGACGAGTATGAGACCATCTTCGAGGCAGGTTACCGGGGTCGATTGACGACCCTGGAATATCGCACCGGGTCGGGGCTGGGGCTGCCGCTGACGAAGCAAGTCATCGAGAAACACGGCGGCCGAATCCGGGTCGAGAGTGAGCCGGCTCGGGGGGCGCCGCTGAAAGGTCCCCGCCCGCACCGCACGCGCTTCATCGTCTGGCTGCCATTGAGTCAGAAGCGGTGATTAGGTGGGGAGGAAAGGACGAAGATCATGACTGGACAGCCAACCATCGCATGGATCGAGGACGATATCGACGTGCTGCAACCTCTGATGAAGCCACTGCGCAAGCGGGGCTTCGACATTCTCGAACTGCGCTCGTACGCGGAAGCCATCGAGAACCTCGACCTGATCCGCGAATGTGAGATGATCTGCCTCGACCTGATTTTACCGCCTGGGCCAGGCGCGGACGTCGAGGAGGAAGATGATCATCTGGGCCTTCAGCTCTTGCGGCAGTTCAGGCGTGACTACCATCTCAGCATGCCGATCCTGGTGCTGAGTGTGATTGCCGACGGCCATGATGTCGATCCGGAGGAGTTGCGACAACTCAACGCGGCTTCGTTGGCCAAGCCGGTTCATCTGGCCGAGCTACGCGCCGAGGTCGATGAACTGCTAGGCCTGCACGAGAATTGAGGGCTGGTCGATGCGAAGGGGGGCGGCGCGTATGCCGCCCCCCTTGCGTACCTCGTGATGGTATAGTGACTATTCCGCTATTTCAACTTATCGCTTTTTGCTGCCCGATTCTCTTGACAGGTATATCTTACTATATTAGTATATAACCAGGTCACGGCCAGACGGTGTGTCACCAGCGCGACAGGAAGGAGCGACGGGGTAGTCATAGGCGCACGACGGACGACGTAGTGGAATTGTCGGGTATGTGCGGCGAGCAAGGAGGCCTAGATGGGCGTCTTTTGTCTCACAGTGGGGCTAGTTGCCAGTATTTTCTGCCTGGTGTTGTGGTGCGTTATGGCCCGAATCGAAGCCGAGACGAGATCCATTGATGTGTTTGCGCGTGTCATGCTCTATGTGGTTGGCTTCGTCGGCCTGTGCCTGCTGGTGTTTGGCGGGATCCACGTGCTGTTGAGCTTGATGGGGCGATAGGAGGCATGGGTTGCGGTAGGTTTCGCCACGGGGCGAGGGGCGCGGGGAAAGGAGGTGCGCGATGTTGACTCTGCCCGGTGTGACCGTGGGTATCATTACGCTGCTGGTTGGCCTGGGACTCATCCTGGGCCTGGCGTTCGGGGGCATTGAGTTCTTCAACCCGATCCAGACGGCGCAGGATGCGGCCGAGCGCCAGTATCGTCTGGAACACGAGAAGCAACTGGGCGAGATAGAGCGTGCCGAGACGCAACGGCGCGCTCAACGCCGCCTGGAGTTCGAGGACCGATTGCTGAGTATCGTTGAAAACCTGGCAGGACCGGCAACTGGCTTCCTGGTGATGGGCTTGTTCCTGCTGGCGATTGGTGGGACGGTGTTTCTGACGTGTAGCGGGCTGGCGAAGCTCCAGGCGAGCGCGCCGCCGCGCCAACCGGATGAGCCGGCCCGGGGGCGGCGTCAGCCGCTGCAGATGCCGCCACGGGATGAGCGCGGCGACAGGGATCGGCCAGCGGCGTAGGCGATATGAGAGAGTCTGAGGAGGGTGACAATCTCGCCTTCAGGGCGTCAGGTATGGATGTCGCCAGCTTTCACTTCTGGTGGTAGCGAGGGGTCTCGGCCGTT
>CAZJJF010000368.1:0-4187 GCA_964546245.1 uncultured Anaerolineales bacterium | reverse complement strand
GTCGCGCGGTGTGGCCGTCCCGCCCGCCCAGGCGCCCGCGTCCGCCGCCCGCGATGCCATGCCCGCGGGGGGCGCGTCGGTCGAGAACGCCGCCCAGGCGAGCGACGACCGCCGTATCTTACGTAACGCGGAGATGGCGGTGGCCGTGACGAGTGTGGAGGAGGCGGCGCGCGAGGCGCAGGCCGTGGCCGACCGCCTGGGCGGCTACGTTGCCAGTGCGAACCTGTTCCGCGAGGCCGACCGACTACGCGGGACCATCAGCCTGCGCGTGCCTGGCGACCGTCTCGGCGAGGCGATGAGCGCGGTGGAGGGGCTGGGCCGCGTCGAGAGCCGCCGCCTGAGCAGCAATGATGTGACCGAGGAGTATACCGACCTCAACGCGCGGCTACGCAACCTGGAGGCGACGGAGCGCGAGCTGCTGGCGCTGCTGACGAGCATTCGCGAGAAGTCGGGCCGGGCCGAGGATGTACTGGCCGTCCACCGCGAGTTGAGCAACATCCGCGCCCAGATCGAGCAGCTCAAGGGGCGCATCAATTACCTGGACAAGTCGTCGGCGCTGGCGACGCTGAACGTGACGCTGTTGCCCCTGCCGGCCGGCAAGCCCCTGGTGGACAACGGCTGGTCGCCGCTGGATACGGCGCGCGAGGCCTCCCGCGCCCTGGTGCGGCTGCTGCAAGGTGTGGGCAGCGCGGCCATCTGGGCGCTCATCGTTGGCCTGCCCCTGATGCTGGCCGTTGCCATCCCGCTGTGGCTGGTATACCGAGGGTTGCGTCGACGCACGGCAAGGCTGTCCAGCGGGGCATGAGAGTTCTCGGCTAGCTGAGGAAGGACGAAGGACCAAGAACCAAGGACCAAGGGGATTAGCTCTCCTTGGTCCTTGGTCGCCTTCGGTCCTTCGTCTTTCGTCCTTGGTCCTCTCACGGCGGTGGGGTGTTGGGGGCGCCGGCCTGGATTTTGCGCTCGGTGATCAACCATTGCTGGATGTTGTCATCCATTTCCTGGCGGGCGCGCTCGGCACGGCGGCGTTGGAAGTCGGCGATGCGCTCGTTGATCTCGCGGCGCACCTCGCGCGGGTCGGGTACGTTCCGCCACTTCAGCTCCCCTTGTGGCCCGGCCGTCTGGATGAGGATGTCGCCATAGTTGAACATCTCGGCGAAGGGGTTGGGGATGGTGTAACTCACGTCCTGGATGGCGTCGAGACCGGCTTGCGTGGACGTCTCGTGCAGGTAGAGGGGCAGCCGCTTGACGTCGCGCACAGCGGACGGGGTCAGTACGTAGAGGTCGTTGCGCCAGTCTTCGTAGAGCCACCACAAATAGAGGAACGTGGCAGCGAGGGCCGCGCCGAGGGGGATGAAGAAGAGGGGAGCGCGCAGCAGGATGCCCGTCGCGACGCCGCCCACGGTCACGGCGAAGAAGAACAGCCAGAGCAGAAGCCAGAGAATCGCGCCGCGCACCAGCACGATCCAGTGCTTGCGGTAGGTAATGGTTGTGCCCTGTCCGTCCTGCTGGACGACGCGCAGCTGCGGCATGAGGTAGCTGAAGGGGTTGGGGGGGGGGGGGGCCTGGGAGGCTGGCGCGGCGCTGGGTGGCGGGGCGCTGGCGACGCCGCGCAGGCGGTCCTCGATCTGCTGTTGGCGAATCTCGTTGGCCTGGAGGCTGCTACGCTGCTTCAACTGGGCCACCAGTTCCTGGATGACGGCATTGACGTAGGGGCCGCGGGCGATGCGCTTGAAGACGATGGGGGGGCCGCCGGCGGTGCTGATACTGATGTTGCTCCAGCCGAGGTAGTGGGCGAAGAAGTCGGGGAAGACAAGGGACGTGTTCTGAATCTTGCCGATGGGCGCTTCTTTCAGCTCTTCCTTGATGAAGGGTCGCCGCAGCATAGAAATGACGCGCTGGTTGGTGACGATGTAGGTATCGAACCACCAGTCGGAGAAGGAGTAGGCGAGGGCCACAAGGGCGAAGGCCATCAGGCTGAAGACAATCAAGGCGACGCCAAACAAGGCATCGCGGAGGGTGACGACGAGAACAGCGCTAAAGAGGATAACGCCCAGGAGAATGATAAGCGGCCAGATCAGGTTGCTGAGCAGAGCCGTCCAGTGGGGACGCGCATAGACGAGAATGACCTCGTCGTCCAGGCGGCCGGGCAGGTTGAGGCGATTCAGGCGTCGCTGCTGGCGCTGATACTTGTTGAGCCGACGGCGCAGACCTGAGTATGCGGCGAGAAGCTCGTCGATGGCCTGGCAGTTCAGGGCGAACATGGTGGTCGGCTCGGCGACGAGGGCCGTCTGGGTGTAGGGTTGGTTCTTCGCCGCGGCTTCCAGGCCAATCACGCTACCCGGCCCCGCGCGCCCCGCGTCGCGCAACGTGTTGAGGTGGGTTGGCTCCTGGAGGATGATTTGACCCGACTCGACGATATACATCTGGTCGGCTAGCTGGCCGATCTTGTAGAGGTGGTCGCCCTGGGAGGCGTACTGCACCTCCACCTTGTCGGCGATGGCCTTGAGCGCCTCCGGGGCGAGGCCCCGGAAGGTGGGCATAGTCTGGAGCCGCTGGATGATTACATCGGTCGTCAGGAGCGCCATGACCTATCCTCCCAACGCTTCCTTGACCTGGCGGGCGATGTCGGCGGTCATGCCCGGCACGGCGGATAGCTCGTCGAGGCTGGCGGCGCGCACGCCGTCCAGGGAGCCGAAGCGCTGCAAGAGGGCCTTGCGGCGGCGCGGTCCGATGCCCTTGATGTCCTCTAGCTGGGAGGCCAGGCCGGTCTTGCTGCGCAGGCTGCGGTGGTAGTTGAGGCCGAAGCGGTGCGCCTCGTCGCGGATGCGCTGCACCAGGAACAGGCCCTGGGAGTCGCGGGGCAGGATGACCGACTCGTCGCGGTTGGGGATGAAGATCTCCTCCTGCCGCTTGGCGAGGGACACGATGGGGATGTGGTCCAGCCCCAGTTCCCGCCACACTTCCAGCGCCGCGCTTAGCTGGCCCTTGCCGCCGTCGATGATGACCAGGTCGGGGGCCAGGTTGAAGGGGTCGATCTCGTCCTTGCGGCGCGGGTCGCGTTTCGGCTCGGCGGGCGGCTCTTTGAGGTGCTTGAAGCGCCGCTGTAGCACTTCCTGAAGCGAGGCGAAGTCGTTGGGGCCGTCAACGGTCTGGATGCGGAACTTGCGGTAGTCGCTCTTGCGCGGCACGCCCTGGGCGAATACCACCATCGCCCCCACCGAGTTGGTACCCTGGGTGTTGGAGATGTCGTAGCACTCGATACGGTTGGGCGGGTCGGCCAGGCCCAGCGCCTCCTGCAACTCGGCCAGGGCGAGGGTCTGCTTCCCCTGGTCGGCCTGCCATTGGGCCTTGAGGACTTGGAGCGTCTCGCTGGCCTGCTCGGCGGCCATGCGCAGCAATGCGCCGTTCTGCCCGTTCTCCGGCACTTGAATCGCCACCTTATCGCCGCGACGGCTCTTGAGCCACGTCTCGATGATGCTGGCCTCGACGACCTGCTCCTGGGTCAGGATGACCGGCGGGACATAGGGCACGTCCTCGTAGAACTGGGTGATGAAGGATGCGATGACCTCCGGGTTGACCTCGCCCTCCGCGCCTTCCAGGACGAAATACTCGCGGCCGACCAGTTGCCCGCCCCGGATGAAGTACACCTGGACGATGGCGCTGCCGTTGTCGCGGGCCAGGGCTACCACATCCTGGTCGACCAGTTCCGAGACGCCGATTCTTTGCCGCTCGACGATCTTTTGCAGGGCGATCATGTTGTCGCGGAAGCGGGCGGCCTTTTCGAACTCCAGGCTGTCGGCCGCCTCTTCCATCTGCCGCTTGAGGTCGAGGATGATATCCTCCGACTTGCCCTCCAGGAAGCGGCACAGGCGGTCGATCATGGCGCGGTACTGGGCCTTCGTCACCGCGCCGATGCAGGGAGCCAGACACAGTCCGATATCGTAGTACAGGCAGGCGCGCGGGTCGTGGCCGGTAATGACGCGGCTGCACGTCAGGTAGGGAAAGACCTTGCGCAGCGTATCCAGGGTGCGGTAGACGGCCCAGGCCGCCGTGTACGGCCCGTAGTAGCGCGCGCCGTCCTGCTCGATGCGGCGGGTGAGCTGCACCGTCGGGTAGTCGTGGTGCCAGGTGACCTTGATATAGGGATAGCGCTTGTCGTCCTTGAGGCGAACGTTGTAGCGGGGCTT
>CAZJJF010000367.1:0-4204 GCA_964546245.1 uncultured Anaerolineales bacterium | reverse complement strand
GCCAGAACGTGACGATCACCAAGAACACCATCACCAACTCGCTGAGCCACGGGGTGCAACTGGCCGGGGGGACGAGCAACATCACCATCAGCCAGAACACGGTGACCGGGGCGGCGTACATGGCGGTGCGCATCTTTGACAGTGACGGGGTGGGGCCGAACACGACCAGCCTGATCGCCAACAACACCTTCACCGGCAACACCTACGGGGTGGTGGTGGCCGATCCTGGCGCGAGCGCGGTGATCACCCAGAACTCCATCGACAACACGACGGGAGGGTTGGGCATCGACCTGGACCTGACAGGCAACCTCCCGCCCGACGGCGTGACGCCCAATGATGTGCAGGACCCCGACCTCGGCCCCAACCACCTGCAGAACTACCCCGTCCTCGGTAGCGCGGTCAACACGGGCGGCGCGACAGGCGTGGTCGGCTCCTTGAACAGCCGCCCCAACAAGACCTACCGCATCGAGTTCTTCAGCAGTCCGGCTCCCGACCCCACGACCTTTGGCGAAGGCCGCGCCTACCTGGGCAGCGCGACCGTCACCACCGACGGCGTGGGCAACGCAGGCTTCAGCGCCAGCCTGGCCCCTGCCCCGCTGGGGCATACCGTCCTTGCGGCCACGGCGACGCTCCAGGGCGCGCCGGAGAGCAAGTCCTTCGCGCCGGATAAGGTCGAGGCTGATCCCTTGATTCAGACCTCCGAGTTCTCGGCGGCCATCCCCATCGCCCAGCCGGGCACAATTCGCATCATTCTGCAGACGACGCCGGATGGCTCGCCGCAAGTGTTCAACTTCCAGCTGTTCAACCCCGCCAGCCAGACCTCGACGCCCTTCTCGCTACAAGATAACGGGAGCCAGGACTTCCCCGGCCTGATACCTGGCCTGTATCAGGTGCTGCAAACCGTCCCGTCGGGCTGGGTGCTGCAAGGGGCGACGTGCTCCGACGGCAGCAGCCCTGAGGCCATCGGCCTCGACTCTGGCGAGACCGTGACTTGCACTTTCTTCAACAGCCAGGGCACGACCGGCGTAAACCCCGCCCTATCGCTGCGGCTGTATGGCCTGGACAATCAGGGCGCAGGCGACCCCACCATCCTTGTGGAAGACCCGCCCTACACTGACCCCGAGGC
The DNA here is from genome assembly GCA_964546245.1 of uncultured Anaerolineales bacterium. Classification (GTDB taxonomy): domain Bacteria; phylum Chloroflexota; class Anaerolineae; order Epilineales; family JAHCIE01; genus JAHCIE01. The sequence goes on along the minus strand of CAZJJF010000367.1, from coordinate 3,078 downwards.
CCCCTTCGATCCGCAGCACGCGCAAGCGCCGCGCCGCGATAGCCTGACCTGGAACCCGGTGTATATGTCAGAGGCGTTCACCCTGGACGAGAACCAGCGCGCCAACCTGTACAACGGTATCAACAGCAACAACCAGAACGCTGCTGAGAAGGTGTACAGCCGCGCCTGGTACGAACCGGACCACCTGGACAAGGACGTAGACCGCTCTGGCGGCTTGAGCGTCGGCGACATCCGCTACCCAGCCATCATGCAGGAATGGACCTACCAGTTCGTCGCCGCCGGCCCACCGACAACCCAGCCTCTGCCAGTGCAGGCTCCACCGGGGAGTGGCACGTCGTGGGTGTTCCCTGTCGGCATGCGTCGCGCAGACCTGTTCGACACGAATGGCAATATCGTCACCAGCGGCGGCTCGGCGGCCGTCGGCTACGGCCTGACCAGCCTCGACGCCGACTTCGACGGTCTGCCCGACATCGTCAACCTGGACAGCGAACGCACCCTGGCCGCCGCGCTGGGTGTGACTCTCGATCTCAACAATACCAACACCATCGACGACTTGAGTAACGACGGCCTGCCCCTGTCGGGAGATGAGCTTGCCGTGTTCAGCGTGACACCGCCGGCCGTCCACGTCGGCGGAGCGGCTCAATTCCTTGACCATGTAGCCGTTGTCGAAGGCTTCACCACCAGCCCGCCGACGGTGCGCCTGCGCATCTACTGGACCGGCAGCATCGCCCCCAAGGACCTGGGCACCGTCCTGCTGCGCGTCGGCGATGCGGCAGTCGCCAACAATCAGGCCCCGCTACAGACGGTCGCGGCAGGCGGGAACAACCTCGGCGCGGCCACCGGCGCCTGGTTCGTCTACGCGCGGTCCGTGGACTCGGTCGATGGCCGGGTTGAATTGATGCTGGGCCGGGGCCTGGGCGCCACGCGGGCAGCGATGGAGTCGGCGCCGGGCGTCCCCAACACGGGGCCTAACCCGTGGTACACCAAGCGCTTCTACGTTGACGGCGTGGAGTACAACACCGTCGCCATCTTCACCCAGGGCGCGGGGGCTGCCAGTACGTTCAACTACATCACCCTGCGCTCGCCCCGCCCCAAGTTCCAGGACGTGGTAAACAGCCAGTTCTCGGTTATCCAGGACGCTGTGCAGCCGGACGAAGGGCTAGGCATGCTGCCGCCCTTCAATTACGAGCACTACGTGGTGACGGATGTGCAGCCCGCCCTGGGCTTCACCGTCACCCTGGCTGACACGCGGTTCTGGGGCAGCGTCCAGGGGCCAATCGCGCCTATCTTGCAGGCCAACCAGCCACTGCCCTATCAGTCGTACCTCGGTCCCATCTACAACGATCCCAACGCCTCGCGTTTCGCCTTTGTCGAGGAGACCCGCTATCCGCCCTTCCTGGGCGAGCTAACCGAGCGCTACGGCCAGGCGCCAGGGACTGGCGGCCGCGAGCTAGAGTTCTGGTACACCCAGCAGTATCGAACGCTACCCGACCTGTACACGGCCTTCGTGCTACCCGACAACCCGGCGCGGGTCATCACGCCGGAGTTGTACCTCATCGTCACCAACTGGTTCGCGCCCCAGGCTCAGTACCGGCGCTGGATTCAGGGCATGGCAACGCCCATCGACACCACCGGCGGCCGCGCCAAGTTCTGGTTCGACCCCGCCCTTACCGGGCCACTGGCGACCAAGCTGGACCAGGACACCCTGGGTCTGCGTATCTACGGGCGGGACAATGAGGGGGCAGGCAACACCGCCCCCCGCACCTCCACCGCCCCGCCCGGCTCCCCCGCCGCCTACCTGGAGGCCCCCCCCTACACCGAGGTCACCAGCATCTTCGACCCCCAGTCCCCCCAGGCCCCGGTCAAGGATATCCTCACCCTCAACCCGGCCTACATGAACGAGTTCCGCCACGGCCCCGAGCCGCTGGCCGCCGCCTACGGCCAGATCTCGCTGGCGGGGGTGGGCGGCTCCGACGGCGGCGAGAAGGTCTTCCCCCGCCTGTGGTACGAACCGCGCTATATTGACACGGCCTTCACGGCCGTCGTGTCCACCACGGGCGGCATCTCCCCCACCCAGCTGCTGGCCTATCCAGCCGTCCAGCAAGAGATGACCTACATGCTGCTGGACCCCAACGACCAGCCCGCGCCGACGGGGCCGGGCGGCCGCTTCCTGTTCCCCGTCGCCACCGGGGCTCAGGAGTTGCCGCGCCCCCTGACCACCAACCCCAACCAGTTCGCGGGGGTGCAGAGCTTCGGCTATGGGCTGACGAGCTTCGACGCCGACTTCGACGGACGGCCGAGTGTGGTGCGCATCGAGACGGAGGCGAGCCTCAATGCCATGACGGGCATCGGGGCGGACTTCAACGCCAACAGCGCCCTGGACGACTTCGACCCCAGCAACTCGCCGTTGAGTGGCGACGAGCTGGTGGTGCTGATGGACGACGGGGTGTTGCTGGACCGAGGCGACCCGACGCGGCAGTCGGCGCAGTTCCTGGACCACCTGGTGCAGGTGGAGAACGTGTCCTACAACCAGGGGACGGTGACGCTGCGCCTGTGGTGGACGGGAGGCGGGCTGCACCCGGTCGCGCCGGGCGTCTACTCCAAGTACCCCGACTCGATGGGGACCATCACCCTGGCCGTCGGTGACATGATCATCGTCAATCGGACGCAGATCACGCGGCTGGGGCCAGGGCAGAACAACCTGGGGGTGGCGCAGGGAGCATGGTTCGCCTACGTGCAGGCGATCAACGCGCCGATTCCCGGCCAGCCGCAGCTAGAGGGGGTGGCGCTGACGGTGGGGCGGGCGCTGGGCGGAGCTGCGGCGACGATGTACGATGGCGGGGGCAACCCGAATGTGGCGGCGCCGACGCCGTGGTATCTGAAGCGGTTCTACGTAGATGGGCACGAGTACAACGTGGCGGCGGTGCTGACGGTTCCGCAGGCAGGCGGGGGCGAGGGGTTCAAGGCGATCACGCTGCGGACGCCGATTCCGAAGGAGGCGGATGTGGTGAACACGCCCCAGTCGCTGGTGTTGCAGGGCTACCTGCAAGACCTGCAATTCGGCGTGGACACCAGCGA
>CAZJJF010000366.1:0-4205 GCA_964546245.1 uncultured Anaerolineales bacterium | reverse complement strand
GACCGGCGGCGGCGTCGCGGTGGCGGTGGCCGTCGCGGTGGCGGTCGCCGTCGCGGTGGCGGTGGCGGTCGGCGTGGCGGTGGCAGTGGCAGTGGCGGTGGCGGTCGGCGTGGCGGTGCGGGTGGCCGTTGGGCCAGACGGCGTCAGGGTCGGGGTCAGGGTGTTGCCCGGCCCAGCCAGGGTGGGCGTGGGCGTGCGGGTGGCGGTGGCGGTCGGGGTGCGGGTGGCGGTAGCGGTCGCTGTCCGCGTGGCCGTCGCCGTGTTAGTGGCGGTATGGGTAGGCGTGGCGGTGGCGGTCGCGGTGCTGGTAGGCGTGGCGGTGGCGGTCGCGGTGTTGGCAGGTGTGGCGGTGCGGGCAGGGGTCGCGGTCAGCGCCGGCAGCACCGTGATGGTGACCTCAGCCGTGTCGAGGAGGGGGCCGCTGGGACCTGTCGCGCGCTCGTGGCCCTCGAAGCGGTAGAGGCGCTGACCCGGCTCGCCGCCCAGGGGGCCGAACACCAGGAATTGCTGCGCGCCGGTGGTGAAGCCGCTGATGACGCGCTCACAGTGGTCGCCGCTTGGGGCGCAGCGGTACAGGACCCAATCCATAGCGCGGCTGGTGAACAGGGTGAATTGAATCTGGTCGCCGACACGATAGGTCTTGTCGGGGCGGTCGACGCGGATGGTGACCATATCGGCGACGCTCATGGCGACGCTGGTCTCGCCAAGCACAATATCCTCGTCATATAGCACGAGGCGATACTTGTAAGCTCCGCTCGGCGCACTGATGACACCGTTGATGGCGCCGTCGCCATTCACACGGCTCTTGAAAATCTGCCGCGTGCCCGTCGGTCCGTCTTCAAAGATGGCGATGCTGGCCGGGTAGAAGGGGACTCTGTACGAGATACGAATGTTCTCGCCCAGCTGATAGACACTGTTGGGGCCTTTGTTCAGGCTGATGCTGAAGCGGGTAGGGCTGAGGGTGGCCGTCGAGCTGGGGGTCGCCGTTGGCAGCGTGGCGATGCACGCCGAGCACTCGTCAAAGGGCGTTGGGTCCAGGCTGTAGGCGATGCCCGGCACGCAACGCTGCTCGCCTTGCGAGTCGACCACGCAGCGGGTCTCGTTCGTGCGGGTGACGCCACTCAACTTGTAGGGGCCATCGTCACCGTCGAACTTGAGCCACACCATGTGCGCTTCGCCGAGGCCGCATGGCAGGAAGATGCGCGTCGTCGTGTCCGACTCCCACAGCTTGCGGGTTTCGATGCTGCCACACCATTGGCCGGGCGGTGGCGTGGCTGTCGGGGTGGGTGAGGCGGTAGTGTCGCTCTCGGCGACGGCTACCGCTGGCCTGGAGAAGCTGGTAGCGATGAGAACAGCAGTCAGTAGGACGGCGCAAGCGGCGGCTATCAGCCCCAGCATGGGGATACGGCTCGGTTTCATTCACATATCCTTTGGCTGAGAGGGCGGCGGTCCGCCCAAAGGATTGCGGTATCACAGTGTAGGACGTATAAAAAGTCCAGACGTTACGGGGCGCGGCAATTACGCAGGATGCGGGGCCGTCGCGCGTTCCGGTGTACAATTAGCGGCGTTGCCTCCCGCACGCCAGTGACTAAGGATACGTGCCGCATGGAACAAATACGCCGGATCGCGTGGCTTCCCGTGCTATGGGGGGTCATCGCGGATATCATTCTTACCCAAATGATGGTGTTGGGCATCAGCACGGCTCTAGGCATCGGCTCTGACACCGACCCCGCGCTGGCTGAGACGATACTGCGCGACAGCGCCTACTACTGGCCGATGCTGCTGCTGGGCATCCTGATCAGCGGCCTGGGGGGCTATATCGCCGCGCGCCTGGCAGGGCGCGAGGGGGCTTTCCACGGAACCCTCACCGCCTTCATCAGCAACATCGTTTTTACCCTCCTCGCGGGCAGTTTCCCTGAGGATATGGTTAGTGCGCTGGGGTTGATGGCGGCCATCCTGGCCGGTACGCTAGGCGGCTGGCTGGCCTCCCTTTCCTACAAGGAGAAGGTGTAGCGCAGGGCGGCGACAGGAAAGTTCAGAGATTTGATAGAATTGCCCCTTGCGCTGATGCCCCTTCGCCCCTACACTGTCAGCAGACCTTCACTCACGACGGAGGATTCTGCTCTTGCCCCGACACGCCTGGCTGATGACGCTGGCCCTGCCTCTGACGCTCCTGGCCGCCTGCGCCGCGTCGCCCGCCGCCCAGGCCCCCACGCCTGCCCAGCCGACCCCAACGCTTGCCCCGGCCACCCTCGCGCCGCCGACCATGGCCGCCGTCGCTGCCGCTCCGACCGCGCCGCGCCCCCTGGCGGCGACGGCCGCGCCCACCCCTGCGGCGACGGCCGTTCCCACCCAGGCTGCGGCGACCGCTCCACCCACCGCCGCTACCAGGGGCCCGGCCCCCGCCGTGGCCGCCGATGGTCGGCTCGCCTCCGGTAAGCTGCCCGATGGCCGCTGGTTTCTCGGCTCGCCGGACGCCCCCGTGACCCTTGCCGATTACTCGGACTTCTTGTGAACGACCTGCCGCGCCCACGTGCTGGGCACTGAGCCGAGCATCAAGGACGAGTTCATTCGCAGCGACAAGGTGAAGATGGTCTTCAACCACATCCTCGACTTTGGCAACTCAGCGCGGCTGTCCCAGGCCGCCGAGTGCGCGGGGGACCAGGGCCGCTTCTGGGAGATGCACGACCGGCTCTTCGAGCAGCAGGGCCGCCTGTTCAGTGGCAACCCGGACCCGGCGCTGCTGGGCTTCGCCCGCGACCTCAAGCTCGACGAGGCCACCTTCAGCCAGTGCCTGAGCAGCGGCCAGTACGCCGACTTCGTGAGACAGGTCGATGCGGAGGCGAAGGCGGCGGGCATCCGCACCCGCCCCACCTTCGTCCTCGGCCAGCGACGCATCCAGGGCGCGCTGCCCTGGCCCCAGTTCCAGGCCGCCCTCGCCGAGGCGACGCGGTAGCCCGCTCGCCGCGCGCGGTCAGTGAGGTATAATTGAGACGCCGGTGACTGGCAGGGACGAGCGAGGGGAGTCATGGGTCACAAGCTAACGGTGGAACTGACGGATGCCGTCTACGATGCAGTGCGGGCTGCCGCCGCAGCGGCAGGTAGCACGCCTGATGCGTGGGTAGCGGCGCGACTTGCCGAGCTACTGCCTGCCGAAGAGCGAGTAATTAACGGGCAGCCTCAGTCGCTCAGCGAAACGGAGCGACTAGCCGTGGAGACGCGCCTGTTCCAGTATATCGGCGCTGTGAGCCTCGGACATCCCCTGGGCGCCGACAACGAGAGCATCGACGCGGATCTGGCGCGAGAGTATCGAGCCATTCGTGAGGATCCGATCTGATGTTGCTTGATACCTCAGGCCTGTTCTGCGTCTTCCATAGGGATGAGCGACAGCACGCTGAAGCTAGCCGCCTGTTCAGAGATGCGAGTACACGCCTCGTCCACAGCTACGTGCTGGCCGAGTTCGTTGCCCTCTGCTCGGCACGAAGGCTCGACCGTAGGACTACCCTCGCCTTCGCTCAGGAATTGCAGGACACCCCTGCCGTTGAGGTCTTCTGGATAGAAGAGGCATACCACCGCGCCGCTCTCGCGTACTTGCAGTCTCGACTCGACAAAACATACTCTCTGTGCGATGCTGTCAGCTTCTTGGTGATGCAAGAGCGGCGCATAGACGAGGCACTGACGACCGATCACCACTTTGAGCAGGCAGGTTTTCAGCGCCTGCTGCGGTAAAGCTGCCTACACTTCTACAGCTTGCACCCTTCACCCTATCCCTTCGGCTAGGCGCGCCGTTCGCCAATACTCCCCATCCGGCCCCCCTCTCCTAACCGCCTGCCCGTTCCCTTTCGTGACGCACTGCGGTATAATGGCCGTGGTAGCAGACCTGTCAGGTCTGGTGCTCACAAATGTCTTGACATTTGTGACGCACTGCATTATATTAGGTAGTGGACGCTTCTCCGGCGCCCAGGCCAAGCGATTCGCCTCGCATAGCACCCCAAAGGAGGGGATCGGTGATTAAGACTCACACTGTCGAAATTCTGGGGCCGGTGAAACCCGAATGGGCCGGTATCCTGACTCCCGAGGCGCTTGACTTCGTCGCGGCCCTCGTGCGCGAGTTTGGTCCCCGCCGCGAGGCCCTCCTTCAGCGCCGCCAGGAACGCTGGGCGGAGATTCAGGCGGGAGCCGCGCCGGACTTCCTGCCTGAGACG
>CAZJJF010000365.1:0-4206 GCA_964546245.1 uncultured Anaerolineales bacterium | reverse complement strand
ACGGCGACGGCGGCCGCCGCACGGCGGCAGCAGCAGAAGCGCCGCCAAAGATGACGGCGGCTGCGGCGACAGAGGGGCACCGGTGCGCACGAGACTCGTCCGAGGCGCGCATGAACGGGCCCCACAAGGTCTTCCCGGACCCCCCCTGGATGGAGACCTGGATTGCGCGCCTCGACGGCCCCACCGAGATCGTGGCGCTGGAGAGCGACCTGCTGTCCAGCCTGCCGGAGGGCGTTATCGATCCGACCATTGCCAGCGCCAGGGCGCGGGAAGGCAAGCCTGCCTGGACGATGGCCAGCGATGTCATCGCCGACCTGGGCCAGGCCGGGGGTATCGACGGCATGGACAGCGGAGAACTCAGGCTGGTGCTGCTGCGGCTGGCCGAGTGGCACGCCCTCCACTGGGAAGCGCGCGAGGTTCTCGACTTCGTCTACCCCTGGCTCACCCGCCAGGCCGAGTGGCTCACGGCGTCGGCGGATGTGTATGCGGGCGCGCTGCGCAACGTGGCGGCGGCGGATCCGGCCGCCGACCGCCTCGCCGCCGCCTATCCCCAGGCTGGTGTGGCCCTGCGCGGCCTCTTCGCTGCCCTCTCGCCTGAGGACCGCGACACCCTGACGCAACTGCTCAACGCACCGGCCGCCCTCGTCGAGCGGCTGGCTGCCGTGCCTGTGACCGTCATCCACGGCGCGCCCACCGTCGACCACATGGCCGTGAACGATGGGCAACTGGTTCTGGTGGAGTGGGAGACCCTCCAGGTCGGCCCCTCTAGCTGGGACATGTGGACCTTTCTCACCAGCCTGCCCGAGTCGACCCTCTCGACTGCCGAGGCGCTCGACTTCTACCTTCAGGCGCTGGAAGGCATCGTCGGCCCCGTGGACCGCGTCGCGTGGCAGGCTGCCTACCGCCTCGCGCCTGTGGCCGCCTTCGTGCTGTGGGACCTGGGGCAGGCGGCGCGCGCCACGCCCCACAACGGCCCGTCGCCTGGCCTGGTCGCCCGCGCCACCGAGGCGGCGCGCCTCAGCCGCACGTTGGGCCTGGCCTGACGACGAAAGACGAAGGACCGAGGACCGATGGGCTAATCCCTGTTGGTCCTTGGTCCTTCGTCTTTGGTCCTTCGTCTTTGGTCGTCTTCAGTTCTTGGTCTTTGGTCCTTCGTCTTTGGTCCTCTTCAGTCCTTCGCCCTCTTTCGGCGTCGTCTTGCGCGTCGGCCGCGTGAAGCGCGAGCGTCCCGCCGAGGCGGAGCGCGTCGGCGCGCTGCTGCCGGCGGGCCGGGCGGTGCTGCGGCTGGTCGAGGTTTCAGTGACCTCGCTGCCGGCCATGCCGTCGAGCGCCACCTCCAGGCGGCGATACGTGGCGTCGCTGATGCGGCGTGCGCCGCCGTTCAGGTCGCGGAACCTGGCGCGTAGCTCGTCAGGTTGGGCGATCAGATCGCCGCAATTATCCAGCTTGATGATGGCGCGCGGGCTGGACAGGACGATCAGCCCGTCCACCGGAACCTCGGCGTCTGGCTCCGCCTGCTGCGCCGTCTCCCGCACCCGGCCGATGAGCTTCTCCAATTCCTGCGGCGGATTGCCCAGCCGCTCCCGAGTGAAGCTGCCCAGCCACTGGAAGATGCTGATCTTGTTGCGCCATCGGCCGTCTTTGCACTCGATGGTCCCGTCCTGCTTCTTGACCAGGAAGACCGTCAGGCCGGCCGGTGACAGCAGCAACTGCTCGGTGGGGGGGACAGCGAAGGAGTACAGCTTGTGCTTCACGTCCAGCGACTTGAGGCTCTCTTCCAGCGTGACGTCGGCGCGCGGCCGATTGGGTAGCGAGATCCAGCGGTCGGCCAGGTAGACGCCCGCTGAGGCGCACAGCATGCCGATGACCAGGGCCAGCCACGAGCCGGTTTGCGCCGTCGCGTTGCCCTGGTTGAGCGACAGCACAAAGCCCACGACCAGGGCCGCCAGGCCAACCGGCAGAATCAACCGCGCCCAACGGCTGCGGCGCTTGATTAGCTTCTCATTCTTGACGATGCGCATGGCAGCCCCCTCAGGCTGGCACGGCGGCGGCGGCCGCCGCCACGCCCGTGGCAATCTCAGGCACGATGTCGTTCTCCACGGCCTGGCGCGCGGTGCGAATCGCGTTGCGCACGGCGTAGGCCTTCGCCCGACCGTGGCCGATGATGACCACGCCATTGACACCCAGCAGTGGCGCGCCGCCGTGCTCGCTATCGTCCAGGCGCGCGGCCACGCGGTCGAAGGCGCGCCGCGCCATCAACCCGCCCACCGCCGACACCGGGTCGCGCTTGATCTCCTCCCGTATCACGTCACGCATCATCTTGGCGATGGCCTCAGCGAACTTGAGGATGACGTTGCCCGTGAAGCCATCGGTCACCACCACGTCGACGGCGTGGTTGAGGATGATATCCTTGCCCTCGACGTTACCGATGAAATGGAGCGGGCTGGCCTTGAGCAGGGCATGCGCCTCCTGGACCAGCTGGTTGCCCTTCGTCTCCTCTTCACCATTGGACACCAGGCCCACCCGCGGCCGCGCGATGCGCGCTCGGCGTAGACGCTGCCCATCATGCCGAACTGCACCAGCCAGTCGGGGCGCACGTCGGCGTTGGCGCCCATATCGAGCATGACCGCCCAGCCATCCTTGACGGGGAACAGGGCCGCCAGGGCTGGCCGCTGCACACCCTTGATACGCCCCAGATTGAACAGCGCGGCGGCCAGCGCGCCGCCGGTGTTGCCCATCGACACGAAGGCGTCGGCCTGGCCCGCCTTGAGCAGCTTCATCCCGACGACCATCGAGGCATCGGGCTTGTTCTTGACGGCGTTGGCCGGGTGCTCGTCCATGTCGATGACTTCGCTGGCGTGGACGACGCGGATGTTGGGTAGGCTGGCCGCCTCGCCCAGGGCTGCCTTGACGTCGGCCTCGCGTCCAACCAGAATAATCTCGTCGCCGAAGTCGCGCGCCGCCTGGACAGCGCCGCTCACAATCTCGCCGGGCGCGTAATCGCCCCCCATCGCGTCGACAACGATGCGCACGCGTTCCTCCTCAATCGGAATGGGTCAATTATACCTTGCGCGGCGGGATGCGCGAAACACACTCAGTGGCATGCCTCAGGCCAGCGCCCCTACCTGTCGCGCTGAGCGCATCGTCATAGCCGGCTGTCTCACCCTGAGCTTAGCTCAGCGCGGAGGCGCGCGACAAGAGCGACGACATTCCCCAAACAGCACGTGCCCTGGGGGTTGCGAATATCGCACGCGCACTGACCAGCCTGAATGCCTGTGGTAACGGCATCCACGACGGCGCTGGTTCCCGTGGCGAGTAGCTCAGCCCGGATGCTACCGACAGTGTGGCGGAAACAGTAGCACACGAGGACATCATCGTCGTCGGGATGCTTCTGGTAGACGCGCTCGCGCAGCGCAGCTTCATCGAAAACCTGGGAGCCATCGACGGCGTAATAGACGGTAGGGCAGTCAGGCTCGTGGCAGAAGCGGTAGCTGGTGGGACCCAGCTTGGTGAGGGAAACAGCGAGGCAGGCTTTGAGGATCAGCGCGTCGACGGGTTTGCCGGGTTGGCCATTGGTTGGACACATGGGGACAGGCATCGTGCTCTCCTGTACTATTCAGCTAAGATAATTCTAATCCCAGCATTCTGTCGCTGCAATCGAGCGGGTAAGGTTGCATGACGGCCTCGTGTCCGCATCTGTCAGAAGCCCCGCTGATTTGCTGAACGGGACAGGCGCACATGACCACGACCAAGATGCACGCTGACGAAGTGGAGACCGACGCCGCACTTGTGCGCCGCCTGCTCGCGGCGCAATTCCCGTGCTGGGCCCACCTGCCCATCGCGCCGGTCCCCTCGGCCGGGACCGACCATGCCCTGTATCGCCTCGGCCACGATATGGTGGTGCGCCTGCCCCGCATCCATTGGGCCGTGGGGCAGGTGGACAAGGAGCAGCGCTGGCTGCCGTGGCTCGCTCCTCATCTGCCCCTGGCCGTCCCCGTCCCGCTGGCGGTGGGTGCGCCCGGCGCGGGCTACCCCTGGCGCTGGTCCGTCTACCCCTGGCTCGACGGCGAGAACGCCAGTCTCGACCGCCTCGCCGACCCCCATCAGGCGGCAGTGGACCTGGCGGGCTTTGTCGCCGCCTTGCAGCGCATCGACGCCAGCGACGGACCACCGCCTGGCGACCACAACTCGTGGCGCGGCGTGCCT
>CAZJJF010000364.1:0-4220 GCA_964546245.1 uncultured Anaerolineales bacterium | reverse complement strand
TGGCAGCCGTACAACGTCCAGGTGGGCGCGGGCACCGGCAACCCGGCCACCGCGCTGCGCGTCCTCGGCCCGGAGCCGTGGCGCGTCGGCTACGTCGAGCCATCCATTCGCCCTGATGACGCGCGCTACGGCGAGAATCCGAACCGTATGCAGATGCACTACCAGTACCAGGTCATCCTGAAGCCCGACCCGGGTAACCCCCAGGAGCTGTATCTGGATAGCCTGCGCGCCATCGGCATCGACCCCCTGGAGCACGACATCCGCTTCGTGGAGGACAACTGGGAGTCGCCCGCGCTGGGCGCGTGGGGACTGGGCTGGGAAGTGTGGCTCAACGGCCTGGAGATCACTCAGTTCACCTACTTCCAGGAGGCGGGCGGCACACGCCTCGACCCGGTGTCGGTGGAGATCACCTACGGCCTCGACCGCATCGCCATGTCCCTACAGAAAGCGCGCCACTTTGCCCAACTGTGCTGGACCGACACGGTCTCGGCGGGGGACGTTAACCTGCGCGGTGAATACGAGCATTCCGCCTACTACCTGGATGTAGCCGACGTCGCGACCCAGCTCCAACTGTTCGACATCTACGCCCAGGAAGCAGCGCGCTGCCTCAAGGCGGGGCTGGTGCTGCCCGCCCACGACTACGTGCTGCGCATGTCCCAGGCCTTCAACGTTCTGGATGCGCGCGGCGCGGTGGGCGTGACTGATCGCACCCGCTACTTCGGCAAGATGCGCCAGCTCTCGCGCGAGGTGGCTCAGGCATACCTGGCTCAACGCGCCGAGATGGGCTATCCGCTGATGCGGCTCGCCATCGACGACCGACCACCGACCATCGACCACCGACCACCGACCACCGACCAGGGGACGGCGGATTTCGTCCTGGAGATTGGCACGGAGGAGTTGCCCGCCACCGACCTGCGCAGCGCGCTGGATGCGCTGGCGGTGGCCTTCCCCAAGGCCCTGGACGACGCCCGCCTGGCCCACGGCGAGATTCGCGTCGAGGGGACGCCGCGCCGCCTGGCCGTCTACGTCCACGACCTGGCCGCACGGCAGCCCGACCGCGAGCTTGAGGTTTTCGGCCCGCCGGCCCAGGCCGCTTTCAAGGACGGCCAGCCTACCCCGGCCGCCGTCGGCTTCGCCCGAGGCCAGGGCGTGGCTGTCGAGCAGGTCCAGGTGCGCGAGCGCGAGGGGAAGCGCTATGCGATGGTCGTCAAGGCTGAGACGGGCCGCCCCGCAGGCGAGGTTCTCACCGAGATCGCGCCCAAGATCATCGCTGCGCTGCCCTTCGCCAAGACGATGCGCTGGAATCGCAGTAACACCCCCTTCTCGCGCCCGATTCGCTGGCTGGTGGCGCTGCATGGCAGGGCCATCGTGCCGGTGGAGTATGCGGACGTGCAGGCCGGTAACGCGACGCGCGGGTTGCGACCCCAGGGTTCGCCAGCCCTCGCCATCGCCCAGGCCCAGGACTACTTCAAGGTCATGCGCACGGCGGGCATCGTCATCGACCCCGCTGAGCGGCGGCGACTCATCCTGGAACAGGCGCAGCGGCTGGCTGCCGAGGTCGGTGGCGAGGTGCCGGTCGACCTCGGCTTGCTGGATGAGGTGGTCAACCTTATCGAGCAGCCGGTCGCCATCCGCGGCTCCTTCGAGAAAGAGTATCTGGACCTGCCCCAAGACGTGCTCATCACGGTCATGCGCAAGCACCAGCGCTACTTCCCCATCCTTCATCCTACGTCGATATTGCCCTACTTCATTGCCGTCGCCAATGGCAACGCGGCCTACGCCGACAACATTCGCGAGGGCAACGAGGCTGTGCTACGCGCCCGCTTTGCCGACGCAGCCTACTTCGTCAAGCGTGACCGCCAACAGCGACTGGCCGACTTCGTGCCCGACCTGGACCGCATGACCGTCCACGCCCGGCTCGGCTCGCTGCGGGCGAAGACGGAGCGCCTGGAGCGCCTCGCGCCCGTCCTGGCCCAGCGGCTAGGGCTGAGTGCGGCGGAGGCGACCGACCTGGCGCGCGCAGCGCACCTGAGCAAGGCCGACATCGCCACCCAGATGGGAACGGAGTTGACAGGCCTGCAAGGCGCGATTGGCCGCGACTACGCGCTAGCCGACGGCGAGCCGACGGCGGTGGCGCTGGCTATCTACGAGCAGTATCTACCCAAGTCGGCCACCGACAGGCTGCCAACGACTCGCGTCGGCTTCGTGTTGAGCATCGCGGACCGCCTGGACACGCTGCTGGGCATGTTCGCCGTGGGCCAGCAGCCGACGGCAAACCAGGACCCGTTGGGCCTGCGCCGCACCGCGCTAGGCCTGGTGCGCCTGCTGGCCGATGCGCCTGCGCCGGTCAACCTGGATGTCCTCATCGACGACGCGGCCCAGGCGCAGCCCGTGGCGGTGGACGAGGCGACCAAACGCGCCGTGCGCGACTTCGTCGATGGCCGTCTGGAACAGTGGCTGCGCGACAGCGGCGCGCGCCACGACCTGGTACAGGCAGTGTTGGCCGCCCAGGGCGACAACCCGGCCGGCGTGGTCACGGCGCTGGCCGATCTGACAGCCTGGACGCAGCGGGCCGACTGGACCCCGTTCCTGACGGCTTACGCGCGCTGCGTGCGCCTGGTGCGTCAACACTCGCAGACCTTCGCGCTGGACCCGGCGAGATTCGAGGCCGACGCGGAGCGCGAATTGTACGCCGCCTACCAGACCGTGGTAGAAAGGCTGGCGGCCGAGGGTTGCACGTTGGACCCGACAACGCTCCGGGTGCGACCGGCAACCTGTAGCCTGGACGAGGTGTTCGCGGCCATGCAGCATCTCGTGGCCCCGATTGACCGCCTCTTCGTGGACGTGATGGTCGAGGTCGATGATCACGCCGTCCGCGACAACCGCCGCGCTCTATTGCAGCGCATTGCGCGCCTGCCAATGGGGTTTGCGGACCTGAGCAAAGTGGAAGAGTTCTAATCGGCCATCGACGACCGACGACCGACGGCTACGGCTGGGGGTCGGTGGTTGATGGTCGTGAGCCGCGCCGATAATCATCGAACAAGGAGAATCACCAATGGCTCACAAGTGGGTATATCTGTTCACAGAGGTCAATGAGGCCGAGAAGCGCACGGGGTCGTGGGACGGCGTGCGCTCGCTCCTGGGTGGCAAGGGCGCCGGTGTGGCCGACATGACGCGGGCAGGGCTGCCCGTGCCGCCGGGCTTCACCATTACCACTGAGGCCTGCAACGCCTTCTACGACGATGGCAAGCAGTTCCCTGAGGGAATGTGGGACCAGGTGCTGGCAGCCATGAAGGCCGTCGAGACGGCAACGGGCAAGACCTTCGGCGACCCCAACAACCCGCTGCTGGTATCGGTACGGTCGGGGGCGAAGTTCTCGATGCCGGGCATGATGGATACGGTGCTGAACCTGGGCCTGACGCCGGAGACGAAGAAGGGTCTGGCCGCGCTGACCGGCAACGAGCGCTTTGCCGCCGACGCTTACCGCCGCTTCGTGCAGCTCTTCGGCAAGATCGTGCTGGGCGTCAGCGGTGACAAGTTCGAGCATGTCCTCGATCACTACAAGGAGAAGGGCGGCCAGCATCGCCTGGACACCGATCTATCGACCGAGGAGCTGGGTCAGATCACCGACGAGTTCAAGCGAATCATCAAGGCCGACACGGGCATCGAGTTCCCCGAGGATCCCTACGAAGAGCTGCGCATGGCCATCGGCGCGGTGTTCGGCTCGTGGATGGGCCGCCGCGCCATCGACTACCGCCGCGTGAACAAGATTGCCGACAACCTGGGCACGGCCGTCAACGTGCAGACGATGGTGTTTGGCAACATGGGCGACGACTCGGCGACGGGCGTGGCTTTCACTCGCAACCCGTCCACCGGGGAGGATGTTCTTTACGGCGAGTACCTGGTCAACGCCCAGGGCGAGGACGTGGTGGCGGGCATCCGCACGCCCAAGCATCTGGACCAGTTGGCCGACGAGATGCCAGCCGCCTACGACGAGTTCAAGCGCTACGCCGAGCAGTTGGAGAAGTACTATAAGGACGTGCAGGACCTGGAGTTCACCGTCGAGCGCGGCACGCTCTACATGCTCCAGACCCGCACCGGCAAGCGCACCGGCCCGGCCGCGGTCAAGATTGCGGTTGATCACGTGCACGAGGGTCTGATCTCCAAGCAAGAGGCCGTGCTGCGTGTCGAGCCGGCCGCGCTGGATCAATTGCTGCACC
>CAZJJF010000363.1:2719-4264 GCA_964546245.1 uncultured Anaerolineales bacterium | reverse complement strand
GCCCTGCGCCTTAAGCGTGTCACCATCGCCCGCGCCGCCGGGGCCGTGGCAGGGGACGCAGTTCGTGGCGAACAGTTCCTTACCCCGTGCCGCTGAGGGTCGCCCCGATGGCGGCGCAGGTGGGGGCGACGCCCCCTGGGCAAAGGCGGGGGCGCTCCCCGCCAACATCGCCAGACACGCCACCACCAGAGCCACAAACACCAGCACAGGCCACCACTGACGCACGACACGCGACACCACACGAGATGGTAAATGAGAGTTCATACCCTAATCCGCCCACCGCTCAAGGCGCGGGCTGCAATTTTCGAATCTAGTCAGCCCGTCTTGGGCGCGGGCGCGGTAGCTGTCGCTGTCGGCGCGACCGCCAGCGTCGCACCACATTGGTCGCAGAAGCGAGCCGCCGCCCGTACTTGCGCGCCGCATGTCGGGCACGCGGGCCGCTGCAATGGGGCGGCCGGCGTGACCACTCGCCGCGCCGCGACGGCCGCCTCAATCTCCTGGTCCAGGGCAGGATCGGACGACGCCCACCCGGTCTTCAGCGTGTCCAGGCGCTGCAAGACGGCTACCCCGTCGCTGAGCAGCACCGCGCGCTGCGCCTGGTAGTCCGCGTCATCAAGCTTGCCCGCAGCGTAGTCGTTGTCCAGGTCGCGCAGACTCTTGAGCGCCATCTCATGCTGCACGACCAGCTCGGCCGTCGCATTCGCCTCCGGGCTACGCTCGCGATCAACCTCGGTCCCACCCAAAAGCGGGCGCACAATCCATAGCACGGTCAGTCCAACGAGCGACACACCGGCCACGATGATAAAAAGCTGGTCCACTTCACCTCAGCAGCGGCTCAAGCACCGAGCGCAACTCGTCGGCTGTTGTCGGGCCAATCTTGACGAAGCGCACGATACCCTCCTTGTCGATCACGAAGGTCTCTGGCACACCCTTGATGCGATACTCATAGCTGATGCGCGACCCCAGGTCGGGGCCGTTAGGATAAGTGATGCCGTGCTTCTGCATAAACTCACGCGCCTTCGGCTCGGTATCCACGTAGTCGATACCCAGGAAAGCGACGCCGCGATCCTTGTACGCCTGCCAGGTCTTCTCCAGCTCCGGCGCTTCGTCGACGCAAGGGATGCACCACGAAGCCCAGAAGTTGACCACGGCCGGCTTACCTCTCAGGTCCGCCAGCGTCACGTCCCCGCCATCGAACAGCGGTACACTAAAGGCGGGGGCTGGGCGGCCGACTTCTGGGCGTGGTATGTTGGCCTGGCGCATGCCCAGCAGCGACACGAGCATCAGGCTACCGATAATCACCAACCCAACCACCAGGACGATGGTTCGCCCACGACTAGAGGCTGCCGCCGGGGCAGCGTTCTGGGCCGGGTCTAAGGGCATCTCGTTCGCCACACCCTACTCCATCTCTCGCAACTCGCGCTCGAGCCGCTCTACATACTCGGCGGGCAGTGACGGAGGCGCTGGCGGCGGCGAGGGGGCGGCCGTGGCGGCTGCCCGCGACGCGGGCGGTGGGCGGCGCAGCATACCGCGCAGCACCAGCAC
>CAZJJF010000363.1:0-2709 GCA_964546245.1 uncultured Anaerolineales bacterium | reverse complement strand
CACCAGCACCAGGATGCCCACCCCGGCCAGAATCGCCACCACCGGCGTCACCCAGCCTAATAGAGCGAAGCCCGTGCGCGGCGGTTCGTTCAAGACACGGTCACCAAAACGCTCCACAAAGTAGACACGAATCTGTTCCTCCGACTCGCCCGCCAGCAGTTTCTGGCGAATCAAGTCGCGCATCTCATCGCACACCTGGAGGGGGCACTCAGTCAGCGTCTGCCCCTGGCACAGCGGGCAGTTGAGGCGCGAGGTGATGGCTCGCATTCTGGCGTCGATATCGGCGTTGGAGACGCCTCCCTGGGCAAGCGCCTGACCCGCCAGAACACCGAGCAGAACCAGCGCCGCCAGCACAACTATGACAACACGTCGCATGCAACGACTCGCTTCACCTGGCAGGCACGCCCTCGGCGAGGGTGACCGCCGCGCGCTGACGTCGCGCGCCGGGCCACGCTGCCACTAGAATACCGGCAAATACGACCACGCCGCCAAACCAGATCCAGTTGACCAGCGGGTTGACGTAGGCCTTGAAGGTCGCCATCTCGCCGCTGTTCTCCCAACCGCCAAGCACGACGTACAGGTCTTCGGACACACTACGGCGGATGGCGACCTCAGTCTGGGGTTGCTGGCTGGCGCGGTAGAAGTCACGAGAAGGGTACAGGGTGTCGATGACCGTGCCATCCCGCGCCACCGTCACCGTGCTGCGCACCACATCCTTGTCCCCCTCGGCGAACTGCTGCATGCCCTCATAGGTCAGCGTGTAGTCGCCAATCTGCATTGGCGCGCCGCGCGCCAACGTCTCCTGGTGCTCCAACTGGCCGCTATTCGAGGCGATGATGCCCGCCGCCATGATCAGAATACCCAGGTGAACGATGTAACCGCCGTAGCGGCGGGGGTTGCTGCGGAACAGGAACGCCACACTCGCGGGCCAGTTGGAACCCGTCGCCCTGCGCCGCACCCGCGCCCCCTGGTAGAACTCCCAGGCGTGGACGGCGAGGACGAAGATGACGATGGCGTAGCCGAACAAGGCCCAGCTGCGCACGCCCAGGGCGAACAGAATGCCGACCACGACGCCCATCGCCAGGAACGGCGAAACCAACTGCCTGACCAGCTTGCCCACCGATGCCCGGCCCCAACTGGTCACAGGCCCGATGCCCATCAGGATGAGTAGCGCGGCAAAGATAGGCATCGTCGTCTGATTGAAGAAGGGCGGCCCGACGGTGATCTTGTCGCCAACCACGATCTCCGAGATCATGGGGAAGATCGTCCCCCACAGAACCCCGAAGGTGATAGCGAGCAGCAGCAGATTGTTCATCAGGAACGACGCCTCGCGCGAGACGGCGCTCTCCAGTTGATGCTCGGCCTTCAGGAGCGGCCAGCGGCTGACCAGCAGCCACAGGAAGCCCAGGAACGTCACCGTCATAAAGGCGAGGAAGTAGGGACCGAGGGGCGATTGGGCGAAGGAGTGGACGGACGAGATGACGCCGCTGCGGGTCAGGAACGTGCCGAAGATGGCCAGCCCGAAAAACAGGGTTACCAGCACCATGTTCCACACCTTGAGCATGCCGCGCCGCTCCTGGATGATGATGGAGTGCAGGAAGGCCGTGCCTGCCAGCCAGGGCAGGAACGAGGCGTTCTCGACCGGATCCCAGCCCCAGTAGCCACCCCAACCCAGTTCCATATAGGCCCAGGCTCCGCCGAGCATGATACCAACGGTCAGGAAGGCCCAGACAGCCAGCGTCCAGCGCCGCGCCAGCTGCACCCACTCGCTGCCCAGGCGGCCCGACGCGAGCGCGCCCACGGCGAAGGCGAAGGGGATGGCCGTGCCCACGTAGCCCAGGTACAGCATCGGCGGGTGCATTGCCATCGCCCAGTGCTGAAGCAAAGGGTTCAGGCCATTGCCATCGGGGGGAACGAAGCTCAACAGGCGGAAGGGGTTCTCGACAAAGGCGACCAGGCTGAGGAAGAAGGCCAGCACGAACATCAGGGTCGCCGTCGCGTAGGGCATGATGGCGCGATGCGTGCGGCGATTGGCAACGATGACGACCAGGGCATAGAGGGACAGGATGAACGCCCACCACAGCAGCGAGCCTTCCTGTCCACTCCAGATGGCCGACAGACGGAACATCAGGGGCATGTCGCGGCTAGCATGCTCGGCGACGTAGTTGACCTGGTAATCCTCCACCAGGAACAGCAGCACCAGAATCCCGCTCGCCAGGGCCGTCAGCCCGGCGGCGGAGATGGCGGCCTGCTCGCCGCTGGCAACCAGTTCGGGATAGCGACGGCGCGCGCCGTAGACGCTCGCCCCAATGGCGAAGATGGCTGCCGCGAGGCCTAGCAGCAGCGACAGGTAGCCAATATCCGCCATTTAACCTCCCTGCTCAACCTCAGCCTCATACTTCGACGGACACTGGACGAAAAGGTTGTGGGCTGTCACGCTGCCATCGGCATTGTACGTTCCCTCGACCACGACACTCTCCGCCATGTTGAAGCTATCGGGCATCGGGCCGGTGTAGCGAACCGGCACAGCCACATCTTTGTTCGTCGCGTGGAAGCTCAGGTCGAGCTTGCTGGCATCCCACTTGACGCTCGACTTGTCGATGATACCCGCCAGGCGGATGGTCTTACCCGGTGTGATCTGGCCCGCCTGGACCTTCTGGACCATCTCGTCGGACGTGACGTAGTAGGTAGCGTTCGCCTGGAAGCTGC
>CAZJJF010000362.1:576-4269 GCA_964546245.1 uncultured Anaerolineales bacterium | reverse complement strand
CAGGCCCGGATAGTGGCTCACATCGCGGACCAGGATGCCATCCGCCAGCAGATGCTCGAAGACACGCGCCGCGCCCTGCTCCGTATGGACCAGCACGAAGTTAGCCGCCGACGGGTAGACGGTGAAGCCGGGCAGGCGCGGCAACTCGGCCAGGAGCCGCTCGCGCTGCTGGATGGCAGCATCGATGGTCGGCGCGAACAGATCCGGGTGATCCAGCGACACCAGAGTCACCGCCTCCGACAGGATGCTAAGGGCGTAGGGCAGCTTGACCTTGCCAATCTGGGCCGCCATCTCTGGACGAGCAACGCAATAGCCGACGCGCACGCCCGCCATCGCCAGCGCCTTGGAGAAGGTACGGAAGATGACCACGTTGTCGTAGTCGCGCACGAGAGGGCTGAGGTCCTGGCGATTGAACTCGCGATACGCCTCATCCAGCAAGACCAGGCCCGGCGTGGCTTCAATGACGCGGCGGATGTCGGCTTCAGCATACGCCGTGCCCGTCGGGTTATTGGGGCTGCACACCACGATGGCGCGGGCAACGTGCCGCCGCGCCAGGTCGACCACCTCGCCCACAGGGAAGGCAAAGTCGTCGTCGCTGCGCATCAGTGGCGTGTGAACCGTCGCGCCCATGACCGCTGATTGCAGACGGTACAGGGTGAAGGTCGGTAGTGGCACGATGATATGGTCGCCGCGGCCGATGGTGGTCAACAGGGTCATCTGCAACAGCTCGTTGGAGCCATTACCAACCAGCACCCAGTCCTCGGGTACGCCGGCGTGCGCTGCCAGGCGCTGAGTAATCTCACGCAGGTGAAAGTCGGGGTAACGCGCCCAATCACGCTCGGCGACGCGCTGCCAGACCTCCTCCTTGATGGCGCGGGGAAAGCCCTCAGCGTTCTCATTCTGGTTGAGCTTGATAGGCGTCTCGCGCGGCTCCAGGTGATACGCGCTGATCGCGCGCACCTCGGGCTTGGCGAAGCGACCAGCGTCACTGATCATCTGGGTCTTCCTTGCGCTCGGTATGCCGCCGCTCGCGCAACCGAGGCAGCTCCGCCTCGGTCAGAGCCGCCTCCATGCGCGGCAATTTCGGGGCGTCGGCGGGCAAGCCTGTTCCCTCCGCCAACGCCACCGCCCGCGCCCGCAAGGCATCGGCATTCTGCAACCCAGCCAGCCACTCGGCGGGAAAGGCGCGCAGCCCATGCAACGCGCCCGCCATCGCCGCCACCATCGCCCCGATACCCCCCGCATCGCCGCCAATATTCACCGCGTCGATAACCGCCTGGCGGGGGTGCGCGGCGGAGCGGGCAAGGATGAGCAGCGCCGTCGGCACGGACGCCACGGCGAAGGCCGAGCTGGCGCGCACCTTGCCGTCGCCCAGGGGGCGAGCGGCGCGGGTGACACTATCCAGGGCAGCCGGCAGCGTATGACCGAGCCAGCCATCGGCGCGCTTGAGAATGCTGCTCAGGTCATGCGCCGCGTCGCGGGGCAGGCGTGAGTCAGCCGGCCAGAACGCCCGGGCAATGTAGGCCTCGGCGTCGGCAGTGAACTCCATCACCTCGTGCAGGAAGCCACGCGGGTCGAAGCGGCCCGGCGCCGGCAGGTTGACCAGGTTCACCAGGGCATAGCCCACGGCCATCGCCCCAGCCAGCGCGCGGGGGTCACGATGGGTCGGCAGCACCGAGTGCGCCACGTCGTCGCGGAATAGCACGACACGATGGTCACGACTCCACAGGGCGAGCGGCGCGACCCGGACCGCCGGATCGTTGGCCGCACTCAGGGAACCTGCCTTCTCCCACGGCACACCGGCCGCCAGGCGGTCAACGGCTTCGCGGAAGCCACGACTGGCATCCCGATACGCGCCATAGATGGGCCACTTCTGGTGCAGTTGCTTGCTCAACTGGACCAGGCGCGCCGCCAGGCCCAGCGGGTCTAGCTTGCCCTCTTCGAGCAACGTGTCCTGAACCGCCAGCGCCTGCTGGCTACGCGCCGTGTACAGGCCAGGCAGGCGGTCGAGGTCGGGGTAGCGATCGACGACTCCCAGCCGCTCGACAATCCGGTCGGGCGGCCAGCCGCTGACCGGCGCGCCCAGGGCGTCGCCAATAGCCAGGCCCAGCATGGCGGCGACAACCCGGTCGGTCTCAGGCAACAGGGGCGATGGGGTGGTAGGTGTATCCACGGCGCTACTCCGTCGCCTCGAGACGCTGCCGCAGAGCGTTGGCATGCGCCGCCAGACCCTCGGCTTCAGCGATGCGAATGGCGTCGGGGGCCAGGCGGTTGTGGGCAGGCAACGTCGCGCCAAAGACCGAAATGACCTTGAGAAAGTCGCGGACATGGATGGGCGACGCGAAGCGGGCGGTACGACCCGTGGGCATAATATGGCTAGGACCAAAGATGTAGTCGCCCAGGGCCTCCGACGAGCCTTCGCCGACAAAGATGCCGCCCGCGTGACGCACCCGGCCGACGAGGGACCACGGGTCGCGAGTGAGCAGGCACAGGTGCTCCGGGGCGTAGTCGTTGGCCAGGTCCAGCGCCTCGTCGAGGCTGTCCACCAGAACGATGCCGCCGTTGGCCGCCAGCGACGCCTCGATGCCGGGCCGCGTCGGCAGCGTCGCCAGCTGCGCCGCGACTTCGCATTGCACCGCCTCGGCCAGCGCGGTGGACGGTGTCAGCAGGATGGATGTGCCCATGACATGCTCGGACTGGGCCAGCAGGTCAGCGGCCACCCAGGCCGGGTTAGCGCTGTCGTCGGCAATGAGCAGCGTCTCGGTCGGCCCCGGCAGCGAGGCGATGCCGACGACGCCATAGACAGCCTTCTGAGCCAGAACGACGAAGGGATTGCCGGGGCCGACGATCTTATCGACGCGCGGGACCGTCTCGGTCCCGAAGGCCAGCGCGCCCACCGCCTGCGCGCCCCCGATCTTGTAGACCGCGCTCACCCCTACCAGCCGCGCCGCGACCAGCGTCGTAGCGTCGGCCTGGCCTGCCCTGTTAGGCGGCGTAGCGGCGATGACCTCCCCAACGCCCGCAACCCGCGCGGGCACGGCGGCCATGAGCAGCGACGACGGCAGGGGCGCGCCGCCGGCCGGGACGTAGAGGCCGACGCGCTCCAGGGGACGCACGACCTGACCCAGCGCCTCGTCGGATCGCCAGTCCATCCACGAGCCGCGCGGCTCGCGCTCGTGGAAAGCGGTGATGCGCTCCACAGCGTGGCCCAGCGCGTCACGCAGAGCAGGCGGCGTGGCGTCCCAGGCCGCATCCATCTCGGCATCGCTGACCCGAAAGTCATCCAGGTCTACGCCGTCGATGCGCAGCGTGTAGTCGCGGATGGCAGCATCGCCGCGCTGGCGGACGTCAGCCAGAATGCGATCGACAACCTGGGCCGGCGTCAGGTCCGCGCCAAACATGCGGCGGATACCCTCCGCCATGCGCGGCGTGACGTCGATGCTATCGACGGCCGCGCGCCGCAGCAGCGTGTCGCGGGCGACAGCGGCAGGCACGATACGGATGGCTATAGCTTCATCAAGCATTATCAACCTCAATCAAGTTTAATATAGTGCTCACGATATCCCCTTCACCGTCGACGCCCCATATTCCGGCGGTAGTGGCACCGGCCGCAGCGTCTCCAGCGATACAAACACCCCCGTCTGGCGAGCGCGGGCGGTGACCTGCCCGGTGGCGCGACTTGTAAACTCGGCA
>CAZJJF010000362.1:0-566 GCA_964546245.1 uncultured Anaerolineales bacterium | reverse complement strand
GCCTCGGCCACGGTGGTGGAAACACTGCCGATCGCAAGGGCGATCGCGGCGCAGCGGGCGAGTGTCTTCGTCATCTTCATCTCCTCCGGTTGATCGGGCGTCATTGCCCTTGAGCGATGACAGCGCGCCCCGTCTTTTCCGGCCACATCCGTCCGTCGACAATGTCGGGAAAGCGCACCGGCGTCAGATAGTCTATCTCGGTGCGTGTCAACGTGGGCGCGATACCCCGCGCGAAGGCGTCGCCGAGAGTCAGCCGCCCTTCAGCCAGCAGATTACGCAGGTCTTCGAGCCAGCGCACGTAAGTGATATTGCTGACGACCCCGGCAAAGTCGATGTCGTAGGTCATCACCTTGAAGGCGAGGGTAATGCTGTCCATGTTGCGTGTTGCGTGTTGGATGTTAGCCATCTCGGTGCCCTATCCACCAGGCTCGAATCCGCTGGTTGCGTGACTCGATGAAGCCAATCGCGAGTTCCCGATAGGCTAAGTATGTAGCCATGTTGTTCGGCACGGGCGGCGAGTTGAAGTCTGCCCACGGCGAGAAGAACTTCACAGCAGAGTAATCGTC
>CAZJJF010000361.1:0-4276 GCA_964546245.1 uncultured Anaerolineales bacterium | reverse complement strand
ACCCGCGCCTACCAGATGGCCCGCAACTGGGGTTGGGTTGGCCCGATGGTGCTGTGGAACCTGAACTTCGGCCCGGTGTCTGGCCCCAACGACGAGAAGGCCGCCTTCGGTATTGTGCGCCCCGACTGGTCGCGCCGCCCGGCCTTCGACGCTCTGGCGAACATGCCCAAGTAACGCGACGACTGCGACACAGCGAGGGGGTAGGCGAGCCAACGCCTACCCCCTCTTTTCGTGCCCGGCTCAGAACAGCTGGAACTCTACGCCGGGCGCACCGTGTAGACGACCCCGGACGCCCGCTCCAGCCACGTCCGCTCCACATCGGCGCGGCGGTACACGCGCCGCACCCGCTGCCCCTCGAGCGGGTTCGCCGCCGGGTCGTTGACCACCACATCCCCGTTCGCGTCAAACCCCACCACCACAATCAGATGCCCGTTGCTGCGCGGGATGGGCGCGTTCGCCAGGTCGCCCTCCTCCCAGCGGTGGCTGAGCACGACCGGCTGCCCGGCAGCGATCTCATCCTCGATGTGGCGAAGGTTGTCCCAGCGCTCGACGTGACCGACCAGTCGCCCCGCGCTGACCGGGTAGACATAGGCGGTATTGAAGGGCCAGTTGCCCCAAATCCCCGCGCCGTGGTCGTACACGCCGTCGCACACCTGGAGCGTCGTGCGCTGGACGCCGTGGTAGGCGAGCAGCATGCCCAGCGAGGTGGGGCTGCAAATGTGGCCGCGCACGTCCGCCGGCTCGACCATCTGCGAGCGTTCGGGGACATTGAGCACGCGCCCCCAGGCCGGATGGGGCGCAGCGGGTAGGGGCGCGCAGCTGCCGTGGACGTGGGTCCACACCTCGACATCGCGCACGACAGGCGGCGCTCCGCTGTCAGAATCACCCCCCAGGCGGACCTGAACCTGGAAGGCATCGGTACAGCCGCCGCAGGTGCGCAGCGTATCAATCTCGACATCGCCGTCGGCGTCGCGCTGGCCCGCTACGCTGCCACCCTGGATGCTCGTGCCCCAGCGGCCGAGGGTATACCACGTCGTCCAACCGTCGTCGAGGCGCAGGCGCAGGCGCACCTCCAGCCAGGCGCGGTCGGGGGTGAGGGCGTTCCACGAGGGGATGGCCTCGTCGAAGGGGTCGGCGGGGAGGAGGGGCGAGGTCCACGTCCCCCCGGTCGCGCCGTCGCTGAGAGTCAGCCAGCCATCGGGGGCCACGCGGGTAGCGTCGTGGTTACCCACGGTGAAGTCAGTGAGAGAGTGTCGCATGGGAGTCCTGCGGGTCGGTGGCGACGCGGTCTAGCAGCGGGACAAGGTCGGCCAGTTGGATGATGCGGGTGACGAAGGGGCGCAGAGGGCGCGGCCCCTCGCCCTGACGGTCGACCCACACACCCAGGCCATAGCCCGCCGCGACGGCGGCCTCGGCATCGACGTGCAGATTGTCGCCGACGAAGGCGCACCGCTCTGGCGGCACGCCGACACGCGCCGCGCCGCGGCGAAACAGGGAGGCGCGTGGCTTGTGGACGCCCTGCTCCCCGCTGATGAGAATGCGACGCGGGGGGATGAGGTTGCCAAAGGCAGCCTCGACCACGGGCCGCGCAATCGGCGTGTGGTTGGAGATGATGCCGAGGCGATAGCAACGCGCGGTCAGCGCCTCGAGGGTCGGGCAGGCATCGTCGTAGGGGACAAAGGGCAGGCGGGCGTAACCCTCATACAGTTCGTGAGCCTTGGCGCGCACGTCGCCCTGGTAGCCGAGCAGAGTCAGTATCTGGCGGTAGGCGGTGAGCAGGTCGCGCATGCGCTGGGCGCGGATGACGCCCCGCAGCCTGCCCGCCTGGATGGCCGCGCGGCGTTCGTCGGCAGCGCGCACCAGGTCGGCCTCGGTGTAGGGCAGACCGACGCTGGCGTATAGGGCCGCCTGGCGCGCGCTGAAACTCATGTCGCCCACCGGGCGGCCGAGGGTCAGATCAAGGTCGAAGAGAACGGCATCGAGGAAGCGGGTCACGGGGCGGTAATACGCTCTTTCAGGCTCTCGAACAACTTGTCGCCAATGCCGGACACCTTCTTGAGATCTTCGGGGCGCTGGAAGGGACCGACCTTCTCGCGGTGCTCGATGATGCGCGCCGACAGGGCGGGGCCGATGCCGGGCAGGGCGTCGAGTTCCTCGGCCGTGGCGCGGTTGAGATTGATGGGGCCGCCGGGCGCGACGGTCGCCACCGCCCCTTTGCTCGCGGGCGCGGCCTGCCCCGCCGGGACCAGCCCCTGCGGCACGGGCGTCCCCCGCGTCGGCACGTACACTTGCTGCCCGTCACGCAACAGCGCCGCCTGGTTCACGATCTCGTCGGCCGCCGTCGGCAGCAAGCCGCCCGCCGCGGCCAGGGCATCGATGATGCGGCTATTCGCTGCGAGCGTATAGACCCCAGGCCGGGCCACCGCGCCGTTGACGTGAACCGTCACCGTCTGAACGACGCGCGTCACCGTCGGCGGCGGCGTGAGGCTCGGCGGCAGAATAGTCAGGAGCAGGTTGGGGCGAGCCGTCGGCGCACCAGGAGCCGGGGCAAGCGGCTGAGACGCCGTCAGCGGAATCTCCTCCAGAGGAGCAGGCCACCGCCAGCCAAGCAACCAGCCCACCCCAAACAGGGCGATGACGGCAACGATGGCGAGCAAGCGGCGGACCAGGCCAGACGGCGGGGCCATGCGGAACCCAGGATGCCCGCGCGTCGGTCGAGACCGGCGACGGGGATGCGGCGATGCGGTCAGTATAGCACAATCAACCTAGTGGGCAAGTCTGAACGGCAATTCGAGGCGGGAACATGGGAACTTTGAGGTGTGCTGAGCATATAAGCGAAGCATCTGGACTGGCTGGCGTGCGGCCCTGACCCTTCGCTGCGCTCAGGGTGACAGCCGGCTGTCTCTCGGGGTACATAGCCACATTCCCGTGAGCGCCGGACACAAATGGGCACGAAGAGGAGAATGTATGTCTCCTCTTCGTGCCCTTCGTGGTCTTGGTGGCCTTTGTGTCAGAGCCAGGTAGCTTAGCTCGCGGCTGGCCCGTCCTCCGGCGTCGGCGTCACCGTCGCCGGCGGCGAGGGGACGACCGTCGGGCTGACGACGATGCTGCCGTTCTGCGCGCCACGCGCACTGAGCATCGACGACAGGCCCTCCATCATGTCGATGGGCATGGGGAAGACGATGGTCGTGTTGTGCTCGACGCCAATCTCGGTCAGCGTTTGGAGGTAGCGCAACTGGAGCGCGCCCGGCTGGTTGCTCAGCGTGCTGGCCGCCTGCGCCAGCTGCTGCGAGGCCGCGTACTCGCCCTCGGCGTGGATGACCTTGGCGCGGCGCTCGCGCTCGGCCTCGGCCTGGCGGGCCATCGCCCGCTGCATCGACTGGGGCAGCTCGACATCCTTCACCTCGACCGTGCCGACCTGAATGCCCCACGCCTCGGTCCCCTGGTCAATGATCTCGCGCAGGCGCAGGTTGATCTTGTCGCGGTGGGCGAGCAGGTCGTCCAGTTCCGACTGGCCCAGCACCGAGCGTAGCGTGGTCTGGGCGATCTGGAAGATGCTGCCCCGGTAGTCCTGCACCGAGACCACGGCGCGCACCGGGTCCACAATCTGGTAAAACACGACCGCGTTGACCCTGACGGTCACGTTGTCGATGGTGATGCATTCCTGCGACGGCAGGTCAAGGGTGACAACACGCAGGTCTACCTTCTGCATGCGGTCCGCCCAGGGAACAACCACGAACAAGCCCGGCCCCTTGGCTCCCTGGACGCGGCCCAGGCGAAAGATCACACCGCGCTCATATTCCTGAACGATGCGGATGCCAGCGCCGGCAAAGATGATCGATCCCAGCAAAGATATGCCAATCAGACATAGTATCAAGGGTACTAACGATGACATGTCCTGTATTCCTCTAGAGGGGGAAAGGCCCGGCCCCGGTGCGGCCAGGTCCCTTCGTCATAGGTCGTGGAGACGCCGCAAAGCCTCGACGACAGATGCAACATCCTCCTCCGGCCAGGTCGAGGGGCCGAGGGGGTCGGAGACGGTCTTGTCCCCTAACAAGGCGCGAGCCACCGCCAGGCTGCCGTAGCCGAGGGCATCCAGGTCGTAGCCACCTTCGAGGATAGCCACGATACGCCCGCCACACAGGCGGCGGGACAGGGCGACCAGATTGTCGGCCATCTCCGCCATGCCGTGGATGGACCATTGGAGCATCGCCAGGGGGTCGCGCCAGTGGGCATCGAAGCCGGCCGAGATGAACAGCATGTCGGGCTGGTGGCG
>CAZJJF010000360.1:0-4282 GCA_964546245.1 uncultured Anaerolineales bacterium | reverse complement strand
AAGACGCGAAGCCGCAAAGAGACTTGCCCATGTCTCCCCTTCGCGGCTTCGTGCCCTCCGTATCACGGCTGCATCACCCGCCGGGGTGAGTCGTCCGTGGTTGGTGGTCAGTGGTCGCTCCGAAGGAGACCCCGTGGACCTTGTCCAGTCCAGCATCAGCCGTGTGCCGCGCGCGGAGTTGGAGGGCCGCCTGGCCCGCTTCCAGGCCCGTCTGCGCGAGCGCCATATCGATGTCGCCCTCCTCAGTCAGGGCGTCGATCTCGTCTATCTGGCGGGCACGCGCCAGCAGGCCCATCTGCTCGTTGCCCAGCGCGGCGAGCCCCTCCTCCTGGCCCGCAAGAGCGCGCGCCGCGCCGCCTGGGAAAGCCCCTGGTTGATGCGCCCGATGCGCTCCCTGCGCGACCTGCCGCCCGCGCTGGCTGAGGTCGCCGCCACCCCCGCTCGCCTCGGCCTGGAATTGGATGTCCTGCCCGTGCTCGCCTATCGCCAGTACGAGAGCCTGTGGCCCGACACCGAGATCGTTGACGTGGGGGGCTTGCTTCGCGAGCAGCGCGCCGTCAAGACCGCCTGGGAATTGGACCGTATCCGTGACGCCGCTGTCATCTCCGACGCCATTTGCCGTGCCGTTCCCGCTATCCTGCGCGAGGGCATGACTGAGTTGGAGCTATCGGCCCGCCTGGAAGCCGTCGGCCGCAGCCTCGGCCACCAGGGGCTGACCCCCATGCGCGCCTGGAACATGGATCTGTACTACGGCGTGGCGGGCGCGGGGCCGAGTGTCGTCGCGCCCGGCCACTTCGACGGCCCCATTGCGGGCTTGGGCGTCAGTGTCGCCGGCCCCACCGGGGCCAGCCAGCGCCCCATTCGTCGCGGCGAGCCGGTCATTGTCGATTTCGTGTCCGTGTCCGGCGGCTACATGTGCGACCAGACTCGCACCTTCAGCCTCGGCCCTTTGCCTGCCGTGTTGCTCGACGCCTACGCGGCCATGCGTGAGGTATATGCAACCATCGCCCAGGCCGCCCGCCCGGGCGCCGTCGGCGGCGATGTCTATGACCAGGCGATGGCCCGTGCCGCCGAGCTGGGCATGGCCGACGTCTTTATGGGTGCGCCCGACGAGCGCGTAGCCTTTGTCGCCCACGGCGTTGGCCTGGAGGTGGACGAGTTGCCCCTGCTCGCTCGCGGCTACAAAGGTGTCCTGCGCGAGGACATGGTCCTGGCCGTCGAGCCGAAGGCTGTCTTCCCTGACGTGGGCTGCGTCGGCCTGGAGAACACCACCGTCGTTACCCCCACTGGCCTGGCGAGCCTGTCCCTGTCCATCGAGGATATCGTCGTCGTCTAGGCGTCAACGAGGGGGCAGCGCGGCGCGGCCTTGACTGGACCAACGCGCAGGGCGCTCTGGCTGACGGACGCCTACAGGGTGTCTTTGTATACCTGCCCACCCTTCATAATCAGCCTCAGACGGCGGTCGGGATCTTGCAGGCAGCCGAGATCGGCCAGCGGATCGCCGTCCACGACGAGCAGGTCAGCCCGCGCGCCGGGTGCGACAAGGCCGGTGTGCCCTGTCTCGCCGAAGAGGTCGGCAGCGGCGCAGGTGGCGGCGCGTATCACGTCGATGGGCGGCTGGACGGCGGCGCGGATGGCGAATTCCGTTAGCTGGTGGCGGTGCATCGAGCCGAGGAGATCGGTTCCGTAGACTAGGGGCACACCCGCCTCGTAGGCGAGGGCCAGAGAGCGCAGGCCGCCGTCCAGCACCAGCGCCAGCTTGTCCAGGAGGTCGGGGGGTAGCCCGGCCGCGACGCCCTCGGCCGCCAGGGCCTGATAGGTCGCCAGAGTCGGGACCATAAAGGCGTGATGGGTCAGGAACAGGTCGATGCTGCTGTCGTCGATGAGGTTGCAGTGCTCCAGCGAGCGTACACCCAGGCGGATGGCGCGGTTGACGGCAGTGGCGGTGTAGGTGTGGGCCATGACGTATAGCCCCGCCATCGCCGCCTCTTCGACGGCTGCCTGTACTTCGTCGGCGCTGAATTGCAGGTTGGTCAGGCGGTCGGTGGGTGACGCCACGCCCCCGTTCAGCATCAGCTTGAGGTGATGTGCGCCGCGGCGAATCTCATCGCGGCAGGCGCGGCGCAGGGCATCGACGCCGTCGACCACAAGGCCCAATGCCCCCGCGCTCCCCAGTTCCTCGATGCCATGCTCCCCTCGACCGCGCAGGTCGCCGTGGCCGCCGCTGGGCGATAGGGCGTGGCCGCAGAAGAGAACGCGCGGGCCGCGCAGGTAGCCTTCCTCAATGGCCTGGGCCAGCCCGTAGTCGGCTCCACCCGCATCGCGCACCGTGGTGAAGCCTCTATCCAGCATGGCGGACAGGATGTCGGCGGCGCGTGCGGCGGTGTAGCTCGGCGATGTGCGCGGGATAATGGCGAGGTTGGCCGTCCAGGCTGTGACGTGGACATGGGCATCACACAGGCCGGGCATCACCGTCATGCCTCGCGCGTTGATGACCTGACCCACGTTGGATGCGAGCGGCTCCCCTACCGGCTCGACGCGCTCGATGATGCCGTCCGTGATGACGACGCGGTGGCGCGGCAGACTCCGCCCCCCCACCACGTCGAGAACGGTGGCATTGTCGAAGATGGTGCGGGTCATGGGGCGTTCATCCTTTCCTCCAGGCGCGCCCTGACGGCCGGCCACTCGTCGTCGAGGATGCTATAGTACACGGACCAACGCTGGTGGCCGTCCTTAGGAACGATGACCGCCTTACGCAAGACGCCCTCACGCACGCCTCCGATACGCTCGATGGCGCGCTGGGAGCGCTCGTTGCGCACATCGGTCTTGAGTTGGACGCGAATACAGCCGAGAGTTTCGAAGGCGTGGCGTAGCAGCAGATACTTGCACTCCGTGTTGAGGGGCGTGCGCCACCAGTCGCGGCCGAGCCACGTCCAGCCAATCTCGACGTGGCGGTCGGGGGCCGAGTAGTCCAGGTAGCGGGTGCTGCCAACGGCGTGGCCCGTAGCGCGCTCGACGATGGCGAAAGGCAGCATCTGCCCGGCGTCGCGCACGGCCAGAGCGTTGGCAGCCCACGCTTCCATCTCGGTCAGGGTGCGCGGCGTGGCCGCCGGCAGATAGCGCCAGATGTCCTCGTCCTGGCCGACAGCGAACAGGTCGGCGGCGTGGTGCGGTCCCAGCGGTTCCAGAGTGACCCGCCGGCCCTCAAGAGTCACAGGGTCGGGAATCATAGCGGCCTCCTTTGAGGTGAGGTGACCGGACTATACGCGGAATCGCTGCCAGAGCAAACGGGGAGTTACGCGGGGACGAGGTTCCGAGTACAATGACCAGCAATGACGCGAGCGAGAATGTAGGGACAGGGTTTCCCTGCCCTCCGGGGAGGGCGGTTGAATCAGGTGGCGGCGGTAACGAGGGTGGGCGAACAGGGCGCAGCGGGCTGGCGGCGGCGGCTGCCCGACGCGGCGGCGTTGGGCGTACTCGCGCTCGTCATCGGCGTGTTCTTCGCGCCTGTCCTGTTTCAGGGCCGATTCATGCCCGAGGGGGGCGGCGATCTGGCGGGCTTCCTCTATCCCCTGTACAACTACACGGTCGATTCGCTGCGGGCGGGGCGCATCCCGCTGTGGAACCCTTTTCTATATAGCGGCTCGCCGTTCCTGGCCGACATCCAGACGGCGGTTCTCTACCCGCTAACGCTGCTGCAAGCCGTGCTTCCTGGGCCGGTTGACTATCGCCGCCTGGAAATACTGAGCATCTTCCACTTCTGGCTGGCGGGCGCGCTCACCTACGCTTTGCTGCGGGTGTGGTTTCGCCCAGCGCTGTCGCGTTGGGCCGCGCTCCTGGGCGCGCTGGCCTTTCCCCTGTCGGACCTCTTCTTTACCCACTTTGGCAATCTCAATCTGATCGCCAGCGCTGCCTGGCTGCCTCTTATTCTCTTGGGGGCGCGGCTGGGTGGCGTGCCCGGTGTCGTCATTGGCGGGGGCGCGCTGGCCCTCAGCGCGCTGGCGGGCCACACCCAGCCGCTGATGCACAGCCTGCTGGCGTTGGCTGTCTACGGGGCATTCTCGCTGGCGGTTGCTGCCTGGGCGGCCTGGCGCAAGCGCGACCCAGCCGACCTGGCCGGTTGGGGCCTGCCTGGCGCGCCGACCACGCCCGGCCAGGCGGCGCGAGTGACTCTCGCCACGTTGCTGGGCATTACCGCGTTGGGGCTGGGGCTGGCCGCGCTGACCGTGCTGCCCGCCTACGAATTGACGGGGCTGACGCGGCGAGCGAGCTTTACCTATGC